>JAAYFX010000007.1 GCA_012728025.1 Clostridiales bacterium | reverse complement strand
TGCTCCCCGCCATTGCTTTTATTTCATTGGCCATAAGCCCAACCTCATCTGCTGTAAAAAGAAAGTGATAAGAACCGTGGAGCATGAGTATCTTTGCCGAAGGCAGGCTTTTTTCAACAAAAAGCTTTGTTCCCTTAGATACAATTTCATCATTTTCAAAGTTTATTACCGTCAGGGGTACAGAAAGCCTTGACAACTCCTTGCGGCTTAGTCTGGCAAGCCGCAAAAATTGCGACGAGCAGGGCAAGGTTCTTACATAATCTGTGGGCCTTGACATTTTGACTCCGGACATACTGCGAGCCGCCTTGACCAGCTCACTTTCGTTTTCACGGCAGGGTCTTGAGGCCAAAAGGCCGTTTTTTATCCACGCCCTCCGAACAGTTACTTTTATGGGAAAGCCGATTGCGATTACTCCCACAATCTTTTCCGCCTTGTTTATGGCCGCTTGCACAGCTATAAGCCCACCCATGGAATGGCCCACAAGAATAAGCCTTTCGTATTCGCCCCGCAGGCCATCTATAAAATCCTCGGTATATTGCTGCCATTGGAAGCGGTCTGTTTTTATAAATTCGGAAGCGTCCTTTTCGTGGCCGGGCAAAGTCAAGCAATATATATCACCCTCAAAATCCCCAAGCTCTTTTCTTATGCCATCAAACTGTCTGGGGCTGCCCATGTAGCCATGAATTAATATAATGGCTGTTTTGTTTTCCATTTTGGACTCCTCCTTTATACAAAATCAAAACACACAACACAGAAATGCTTTTTTAAGCTTTTGCCTATATTCAAAAGATGCAAAGCATATTTTCCCCTGAAAGAAAACGGAAACCCTGCGCATTTGCAGCGGCGGCAGGCATTAGCCTGCCGCCGACAATGTTTTAGTCTTCTTTATCATAGCTTGTTTCAAGCTTTTCAAAGCCCTTTTTCGGCTCTCCGCAATGGGGGCAGTGCCATTTTTCAGGCAGGGTCTCCCATGTTGTCCCCGGCTCTATGCCAGGTGCAGGACCGCCGTAAAACTCGTCATAGATAAAATCGCAGGTGGGACATATCATTCTTGCCATGTGCTTACCTCCTGTGCGCAGGATGCGCTTTTGTTTTTCTCTTGCTGCTTATTCTTGTTGCATGAAAGGCTTTTATCCGGCAGCCTTATCTCCGCTTTATATAGTTTACTACCCGCCGCAGAAAAACGCAAGAGAAAGCGTTCTCAATAACGCACTCAAAGTTTGTATCTTTTATATGTTTTGCTTCCAATAATCCATTATAGGGTCTATGCCGTTCGCCAAAGCTTAGTATGTAAAGCTTATATGCTAAACCTATCATACTGCTCATAGCAGTCTAGGCAAAGCTTTTGCTCTTCCTGAATTCTTATCCAGTTGTTGCCTGTCTTCTCCCCGCATTTATCGCAGATATGGCTGGAGAAAATACGTGCCTTTTCGGGGAGCTTTATAGTGACTTCCTTCACATCAAAAAGCTCGGAAGGCTCTTTTTCCTGAAGATATTTGAAATGCTCCTCACGGCTCATTTCCACAGGGGGCTGCTTTAGCACAAGCCTTACGGATTTTCCGCTGGTTCTTTCATATATATTATATGCCTGCTTTCCTCTCATGCGGAAAAGCAAGTTTCCCTTACCTACGCTGCAGCCCAGCAAAACCTGAATTGCATCAACGCCGCAGGCATCATTTTCTGAAACGCAAACTACGTTTTCATCTTGTGAAAAACTAAGGTTTAAAAGGTCTATGGCGTAAAGTGCCGCTTTATACCCTATGGTAAGACCTCCGCACTCATGTCCGTGAAAAGCCACGCATCTGTCCCAGTTTGATTGTTTGCACATATTATATCTTTCCTTTCAAATTATCTTTTTAATTTAAGGTGCCGAATTTTAAATTATTTTCATGAAATCAGTCCAAAATTAGGTCTGAATTTCTTTTCATAAAGCTTTCTTCTTAGCCGACACTTAATCAGTATATCATTTTATTGAGCATCCGCAAGCCCCCGTAGGGGTTAGTTTTTTCTTAAATTTGTATGGGTTTTTATATTATATCCATATTTTCTAATACTATCTTCAAACCTATAAGTATTAAAACAAGGCCGCCGGCAATTCCAGCCTTTTTTTCAAGCTTTCCGCCAAAAGCATTTCCCACCCGTACCCCCGCAAAGGAAATTATGCCGGTTACAGCCCCTATAAGCAAAACGGCCGGAATTATTAAAACCTCTAAAAAAGCAAAGCTTACACCCACTGCCAAAGCATCAAGACTTGTGGCCACAGCCAAGATAAAAAGGCTTTTTACACATAGCCTATCTCCGGCCTCGGGGGGACAGCCCCTATTACCACAAGCCTCATAAATCATCCTGCCCCCTATGAAGCTTAAAAGCCCAAAAGAAATCCAGTGGCCCACTCCGTTTATGTATACCGAGAATCGGCTTGCCAGCATCCAGCCTATAAGGGGCATCAAAGCCTGAAAGCCGCCGAAAAACAAAGCCACCATCAAGGCATCTTTAAGACTGAACTTTTTCATGGAAAGCCCCTTAGTCAAGGAAACGGCAAAGGCATCCATTGATACTCCCAGTGATACTAATAAAAGTTCTACAAATCCCATAATTAACACCTCACGAAAAAATAAGACGCCTTATGCGGCGCCTGTCGGAGATAAAATGTTTTAAAGACAGGTACAGCACAGGCCGTACATGAGTCTCGTTATTTAATGTAAGTCAGACCCTTTTGGTCAGAATGTTGGCTTGCAACGGCCAAAGAGTAAGCTATACCTCATAGGTAGCGATATTGTATAAGATAGCTAGGTATTAGTCAAGTGCCGCAAATGGATTTCATTTAAAGCGAGAGATTGAGTGTCCCGTCGTATCCATGGGCTTTTTATTAAAAAACGGCATTTTATACAAGGAGTTGCTCTAATGCTCCGCTTGCGCTTTTTCCCGTCATGGTATATATATAAGGTATAGGGCTTTTTTATGTTGATTATTTTGCGATAAACTAAAAAGCCCATGTTTTTCCTAAGGCGCTAGGGTTTTTACAATATAGATGGGAGAATTTTAAAAAATAATTTGTCTTTTTCTGAATTTAAGTGTATTTTTATATATGTTGCAGCAATCTGCCGCAAGAGCGGAACTTTTCCGCTAATCTAAGGAGGTCTGAATATGAGAACTGTGGGAACCGTGGTACGGGGTATACGTGCGCCTATTATAAAAAATGGCGATGACCTTATAAAAATTGTTATAGACAGCCTTATTTCCTGTGCCGAGGGTGAGGGGATAAGTCTTGAGGACAGGGACATAGTCACAATTACCGAGTCTGTTCTTGCCCGCTCACAAGGAAATTACGCAAGCGTTGACCATATAGCCAAGGACCTTCGCTCAAAACTTTCCACCGACACTTTGGGGCTGTGCCTTCCAATATTAAGCCGCAACCGTTTTTCTATCCTGCTGCGGGGCATTGCCATGGGTGTTAAAAAAATATATCTCCAGCTTTCTTACCCTGCCGACGAGGTGGGAAACCATCTTTTTGACGCTGACCTTTTAGATGAAAAGGGTGTAAACCCTTGGTCGGATGTTTTAACGGAGGACTCCTACCGTGAGAAGTTTGGCCACAACCCCCATCCCTTCACCGGTGTTGACTATGTTGATTATTATAGAAAAATTATAGAGGATGCCGGCTGTGAAGTGGAGTTTATCTTTTCAAATGACGTTAGGACGATTTTGGATTACACAAAAACCGTCCTTTGCTGTGATGTACATTCAAGGCAGCGCTCAAGGCGGCTTCTTGAGGCGGCAGGTGCCGAAAAGGTTCTGACGCTGGACAATCTTCTTGTAAGCTCTGTGGATGGAAGCGGTTATAATGAAGAATACGGCCTTTTAGGCTCTAATAAGGCCACTGAAGACAGTGTTAAGCTCTTCCCCAGAGACAGCCAGCCCTTTGTAGAGCTTGTGCAAAAGGGACTTTTTGAAAAAACCGGCAAGAACATAGAGGTCATGGTTTACGGTGACGGTGCATTTAAAGACCCTGTGGGGGGAATATGGGAGCTTGCTGACCCTGTTGTGTCCCCCGGCTTCACCTCCGGACTTTCGGGAACTCCCAACGAGCTTAAACTTAAATACCTTGCGGATAACGAGCTTTCCGGTCTTTCCGGAAAAGAGCTTGAAGAGGCCATGCGTGAGCGTATACGTCAAAAGGATTCCATCCTTAAAGACTCCATGGAGTTTTTGGGCACAACCCCTAGAAGGCTCACAGACCTTATTGGCTCCCTATCAGACCTTACCAGCGGAAGCGGAGATAAGGGTACACCGATAATTCTCATTCAAGGATACTTTGACAGTTTTGCCCTTTAAGCAAAAGCACTTTCCCCACGTTAGGTCTTGGGAATATTAAATAAAACTTAAAAGGATGTCATATAATTTGAACCAATTTAAAAAAATAGGCATAGAGGACAGGGATACTCTGGCAAAATATCTTTCACAAACAGAACATCTTGCCTGTGATTACAGTGCTGCCAGTCTGATATTGTGGGCAGATGTTTTCAAAACCCATATGGCGGTTTCGGGGGACAGGCTGTTTTTGAAATACTGCCGTGACGGGGTAAACTACTTTACCTTCCCCATGGGAAGCGGCGATTTAAAGGAAGCTTTTAATTGGCTTTACGATTATTGCAAGGCCCAAAACATTGAAATGCGCATGAATAACGTGGAGCCTAATATGTTTGCGGAGATAGAGAGCATTTTTCCTGCCCGTTATGATATTTGCTATCAGCGGAATTATTCGGACTATATTTATAAGGTTGAGGACCTTAAAAACCTTTCGGGGAAAAAATATCATGGCAAGAAAAACCACATAAACAATTTTGTAAGGAACAATCCCGACTGGGGCTATGAAAAAATCTCTGATGAAAATTTAGACGAGTGCGTTGAAATGGTTCGCCAGTGGTGCCTGCAAAACGGCTGCGGGGGCGACCCGTCAAAAACCGAGGAGGTTTGCGTTCTTATAAAAGGTCTGCGCCATATGGAGGAGCTGTCCCTTATAGGCGGTGCCATAAGGGCTGGCGGAAGGCTTGTGGCTGTTACCATGGGCGAAAGGGTAAGCGACGAAATGTTTGTTGTCCACTTTGAAAAGGCTTTTTCCGATGTTCAGGGGGCCTACCCCATGATAAACCAGCAGTTTATAATAAACGAGCTTTCCGGCTATATCTATGTAAACCGTGAGGAAGATATGGGTCTTGAGGGCCTTCGCAAGGCAAAGCTGTCCTACCGCCCTGTTATGATGGCGGAAAAGGGAAGAATTATTTTAAAACGTCAATTTGGGGATAGACCTTGCTAAAACATGAAGTATAAGAAAATCCCGCTTTATCCGTAAAACTCAACCTTGTCTTAGGCTAGATATAAGGGGGGAGCGGCAATCATAAGCTTTTCCAAACCTGAATATATAAGGGATTTAAAAAATCTGTGGAAGGAAACCTTTGGGGATTCGGACAGGTTTTTAGACTCCTTTTTCGGTCAGATTTACAAAGAGGAAAACACCCTTGTGGAAATAAGGGATGGCAGGGTTTGCGCCGCCCTTTATATGATTATTTATGACCTGCCCCAAGGAGGTGTTTCCCTTCCGGTTTCTTATCTTTACGCCTTGGCCACAAAAAAGGAATATCAGGGCAGGGGGATTATGACCAGCCTTGTGGAAAAATCTCTGGACTTGAGCCGAAAAAGAGGTCATGCCCTTTCTGTTTTAGTGCCTGCCGAGCCGTCTCTGGCAGGATATTACAGGCGCTTTGGCTATGAATATTCTTTCAACCGCTTTGAGGCTTCCTTTTCCCGAAGTCAACTGGAGGGCCTTGCCAAGGGTCTTTCCCCTGTAAGCTTAAAGCCTGCAACAAGCGAGGAAATTTGGCAGCTATACAGCCACAGCCCTTTTTATGATGAGGGCTGTATCCGCCTTTCCCAAGAACAAAACAGTTTTTATCTGGATGATTTAACTTCGGTCGGCGGCAAAGCCTTAAGCTTTTTATACGGCGATAGGGAGCATTACGCTTTGCTCTCATTGGCGGAGGATAAGCTCAACGTTTTAGAATCCACAGCGGATAAGGCTGTCTTTGGCTCCTTATGCGCCGCTCTTTTGCAAGGCTTTTCCTTTAAAACTGCAAGCTTTTACCAGCCTCTTTTTATATCCGAAGATGATGGGAAAGTTTTTAAAACACCTTATGCCATGGCTAAGAGCCTTGAAAACAAAGAAATAGAAAATCCTTTTTTGAATAGGGTGTTTACTTAATAGGAGTCCTTTATATA
>JAAYFX010000096.1 GCA_012728025.1 Clostridiales bacterium | reverse complement strand
GGTTTTGGGCCGCTGCATCCATAACGAGCTGCCCTTCCAGATAAGCCACAGCCGTGAGGCAGACGAGGCGGCAAGGCTTAAATACCGCTATCTCGACCTTAGAAACCCTTTGGTAAAGGAAAATATCATTTTGCGCAGTCAGGTGGTTTCCGCCCTGCGCCGCTCTATGGAAGACAAGGGCTTTATGGAAATTAACACACCCATCCTCACAGCCTCCTCTCCCGAGGGCGCAAGGGACTATCTTGTCCCCTCAAGAAACCATTTGGGGAAGTTTTATGCCCTGCCTCAGGCACCTCAGCAGTTTAAACAGCTTTTAATGGCCTCAGGCTTTGATAAGTATTTCCAGATTGCCCCCTGCTTCAGGGACGAGGATGCAAGAGCAGACCGCTCTCCGGGGGAGTTTTACCAGCTTGATATGGAGATGGCCTTTGCCACACAGGATGACGTCTTTGCCGTTTTGGAGGAGGTTTTGCCCCCTATTTTCGCTAAACACGGCAAATATAACAGGGCGTCTTCCGCCCCCTTTGCCCGCATTTCCTATGCTGAATCCATGGAGAAATACGGCTCAGACAAGCCCGACCTTCGCATAAAGCTTGAGCTATCGGATGCAACAAAGGCTCTTTCAGACTGCGGCTTTGAGCCTTTTGCCGACAACTTTGTTTCCGCTGTCATAGTGCCCAACTTTAAGGAAACCCGCAAAACCATAGACAAACTTTGTGCCGACACCGAGGTGCAAACGGGCAATAAGGCCTATTGGTTCCGCCTTGACGAAAAGGGTGAAATTGTAGGCGGCATCGCAAAATTTTTGCAGGAGAAAAAAGACGAGGTAATAAAGGCCTTGGGTCTTGTGCCCAACTGCTTTGTGGGTCTTGCCGCAGGAAAAAAGCCGGTGGCTCAGAAAACCGCAGGTGTTTTAAGAAAGCTTATTGGCAGCCAAATTGAAGGGCTAATTGATAAAGAGTGTTACGAATTTTGCTGGATAGTTGACTTTCCCATGTATGAAATCGGCGAGGAGTCCGGCAAGCTGGAGTTTTGCCACAATCCTTTCTCCATGCCCCAAGGTGGGCTTGACACTCTGCTGAAAATCGAATCTGGAGAAATTGACCCCCTTACGGTGAATGCCTATCAGTACGACCTTGTCTGCAATGGTGTGGAGCTGTCCTCCGGCGCTGTGCGCAACCATGACCCCGAAATCATGATAAAGGCTTTCGAGCTTGTTGGCCTTGGGGAAGATGACGTTAAGGCAAAATTTCCCGCCATGTACAGTGCCTTTTGCTACGGCGCTCCCCCTCATGCGGGCATTGCACCGGGGGTAGACCGCATGGTCATGCTTCTTGCAGGTGAGGAAAGCATAAGGGAAGTTATTGCCTTCCCCATGAACAAAAACGCTCAAGACCTTATGATGAGCGCTCCCTCGGAGGTTGAAGATAAGCAGCTTTGTGAGCTGAACATTGCCATTATAAAGGAAGACGATAATTAAGCGGCAGTATAAATATTAGAAAAGGGGCGGCTTTTATGGTTTCAAAAATCCGTTCGCTGGGAATTAAGGGCATCGGCGGATACGAGGTGTCGGTGGAGTGCTTTCTGTCTCAGGGGCTTCCCGCCTTTGACATTGTGGGTCTGCCTGATGCGGCAGTGAAAGAGGCTAGGGACAGGGTTCGTGCCGCCATTAAAAACACAGGGCTTAACTTTCCCGTTTCCCGCCTTACCATAAACCTTGCCCCTGCTGATACGAAAAAAGGCGGCACCACCTATGACCTGCCGGTGCTTCTTTCCATACTCACCGTTAGCGGCAACATTAAACAGCCCAGTGAAAACTGCGCCTTCATAGGGGAGCTTGGGCTAACGGGCGAGCTTCGCCCTGTTCGTGGGGCACTGCCCATGGCATTAGCGGCGGAAAGGGCGGGGATAAAAAAGCTTTTCCTTCCCGAGGATAACGCCCAAGAGGCTGCCTTCGCCCAAGGACTTTCGGTTTTTCCCGTTAAAACTGTGGACGAGCTTTTGCGCCACCTTTCCGGCGAGGCTCTCATCCCTGCCGCCACTGCACCGCCTCTTCCCGAAAGCAGCGGAATAACAGCAGATTTTTCCGAGGTTAAGGGGCAGGAAAATGTTAAAAGAGCCTTGGAAGTGGCAGCGGCAGGAGGGCATAACATTTTGCTTGTGGGTCCCCCCGGAGCGGGAAAGTCCATGCTGGCAAAGCGCCTGCCCTCGATTTTACCGGAGCTTAGCCGAAAAGAAGTTTTGGAAACAACGGAAATCCACTCTGTTATGGGTCTTACAAGCAGGGACGAGCCTTTGGTTCGCACTCGTCCTTTTCGCTGTCCTCACCACAGCCTTTCCGCCTCTGCCATGGCAGGGGGCGCCCAGCTTCAACCGGGGGAAATTTCCCTTGCCCACAACGGTGTACTTTTTTTGGACGAGCTGCCGGAGTTTCACAGGGATGTTCTGGAGGTTATGCGCCAGCCCATTGAGGATGGCCTTGTCACCATTTCTCGAAGCACTGGAAATGTTACATATCCGGCGGCCTTCATGCTGGTTTGCGCCATGAACCCCTGTAAATGCGGCTGGTTCGGCCATTCTTCCGGCCGCTGTCGCTGCACAGAAAGCAGTATCAAAAAATACCATGCTAAACTTTCCGGTCCCCTTTTAGATCGTATTGACATAATTGCCGAGGTTCCGGCCTTGGAGTTTTCTGAGCTTAGGATAAAAAAGCCGGCGGAAAAAAGCGAGGATATAAAAAAGCGGGTAAATGCCGCAAGAGCCTTGCAGCGTGAGCGCTTTTCACCGGAGGGTCTTGACTGCAACGCCAGAATGGGTCAAAAGCAGCTTCGCAGTTTTTGCTCCCTTTCCCCAGAGGGGGAGGAGCTTTTAAGGCTTGCCTTTGACAAAATGGGGCTTACAGCCAGAAGCCACGACAGGATACTTCGGGTGGCAAGAACCATAGCCGACCTTGATGCTTCAGTGGAAATTCAGCCCTTTCATCTTGCCGAGGCAATCCAATACAGAAGCTATGACTTTCGTGAGCCGGAGGCCAGAGCTTAGGGCTTTGCAGGGCTTAAATTTTGACCTTTGATGCAAGAATCACAAGTTGGGCTTAAAGGCCCTTGAAAATACAGTTGTTTTCATATATATAGCATTTTAGTATGTTATTGCAATCGTACAGGCATTGTGGTACAATCCAAATAATCTTCGCAGGGGCAGCCGTTTCCTGCGAGACAGGAGAGCATATGAGCAGCCAAAAACCAATAGTCGAGCTTGCCGGCGTGGGGAAAACTTTCCGCGGGCCGGAGGGCGAAATTGTCGCTCTTGACGGCATTGATATAAGCATAAAAAAAGGCGATATTTTCGGCGTCATCGGCATGAGCGGTGCGGGTAAATCTACCCTTGTGCGCTGTATTAACCTCTTGGAGCGGCCAACACAGGGCAAGGTCTTTTTTGACGGTCAGGAGCTTACTGCAATGACAGCCCCAAAGCTTCGGCAGGCAAGGCGCTCCATAAGCATGATTTTTCAGCAATTTAATCTTCTCATGCAGAAAACCTGCCTTAAAAACGTCTGCTTTCCCATGGAAATTGCGGGGGTAAAGCCTTCTGAAGCGAAAAAAAGAGCCATGGAGCTTTTAAATATAGTGGGCCTGCCAGACAAGGCAAATGCCTATCCTGCCCAGCTCTCCGGCGGTCAAAAACAGCGTGTGGCCATAGCTAGGGCTCTTGCCAGTGACCCTCAGGTTCTTCTTTGCGACGAGGCCACCAGCGCCCTTGACCCCACAACAACCCGCTCTATCCTTGCACTTATAAAAGACATTAACCGCCGCCTTGGCATCACCGCCGTTATAATCACTCACGAAATGGCGGTGATTGAGGAAATTTGCACCCATGTGGCAATTTTGGACGAGGGCAAGGCGGTGGAAATCGGCATGGTTGAGGAGATTTTTTCAAATCCCAAAACCGAGGCAGCAAGAAAACTTGTTTTCCCCGACGGCCTGCCTGTTTCCCACTTAAAGTCCGAAAGAGTGGTGCGTATTGTCTTTAACGGCGGCACCTCTTACGAGCCGCTTATAGCCTCCCTTGCCATTGACTGCGGGGTTAAGGTCAACATTTTGGGAGCAGACACGAAAAACGTTGGCGGCAAAGCCTTTGGTAATATGCTTATCGGTCTGCCCAACGACCCCAACGAGGCACAAAAAGCCCTAAACTACCTTAAATCCAAAAAGGACATTACGGCAGAGGAGGTTACGGATTACAATGAGTGAGTTTTTTTCTTCCCCCGCCATGCAGAATTTCATAGCCATCCTGCAGGACGCCATAGCCATCTTAAAGTCCGAAACCGCCATGGGCATTTGGGAAACCTTGTATTCAACGGTTTTATCAACTCTTTTTGCCTATATCATCGGTTTGCCCCTAGGAGTTTTACTGGTGACCGGCGAGAAGGGCGGTGTAAGACCCCTGCCAAAATGCCTTATGTCGGCGCTAAACTTTGTTGTAAACATCCTTCGCAGCGTTCCCTTTCTCATACTTATGATTGTTGTTTTGCCCCTGTCCCGTTTTATTTTGGGCACTTCCATCGGCACCAAGGCTCTTATAATCCCCTTGGTAATCGCCGCCTTTCCCTTTATCGCCCGCATGGTGGAGTCATCCCTTCGGGAAACGGATAAGGGCGTTATTGAAGCTGCCCAGTCCATGGGTGCAAGCCCCTTTCTAATCGTATGGAAGGTCATGCTCCCTGAGGCAAAGCCCTCTCTTATTTCCGGAGCAACTATAGCACTGACCACCATCATGGGCTATGGTGCCATGGCCGGCATCATAGGCGGCGGCGGTCTTGGCAAAATTGCCATCAACTATGGGTATTACAGGTTTAAGGCCATTGTTATGTGGGCCGCTGTTATACTGCTTGTAATTCTGGTTCAAATCTTCCAGTCAGTCGGAACACGGCTGGCTGTTAAGAGCGACAAACGCATTACCTGAAACTTTTAGGAGGAGAAAAAATGAACATCAAAAAATTTGCGGCACTTATCCTTGCACTTGCGCTGGTTTTCAGCCTTGGGGCCTGCTCATCAAAGCCTGCCACCAGCGAAACTGACCTTAACCCCACAGAAAGCCCTGCTGACATCCCCGAAGTCGATTCCGACTTGGCCGGAACTGTTATTAAAGTTGCGGCAACCCCTGTTCCCCACGCTGAAATCCTTGCCGTTGCGGCAGAGGTTCTTGCAGAACAGGGCATCACCCTTGAAGTCATTGAGTTTACAGACTATGTGCAGCCCTGCATGGTAACCGAAACCGGCGAAGTTGATGCAAACTATTTTGCCCACCTGCCCTACATAGACGGCTTTAACGAGGAAAACGGCATCCATCTTGTTTCTGTTGCTGGCATCCACTATGAACCTCTGGGACTGTACGCAGGAAAAACTGCTTCCCTTGACGAACTTGCTGACGGTGCTAAAATTGCCGTTCCCAACGACGGCTCCAACGAAGCCCGTGCCCTTATGCTTCTTGAAGCTCAGGGTCTTATAACCCTTAAGGAAGACTCCGGCTT
>JAAYFX010000095.1 GCA_012728025.1 Clostridiales bacterium | reverse complement strand
GTTTACTTATTTTATCCCTGCTCTTATTGTTTTCAGCCTGCGCCCCTGCTAGTAGCGAGATTAGCCGGCCGCCATCTGTGGAACATATCGAGTCTACGCCAAAGCCCACTGTTGAGCCGGAGCCGGAACCAATAACTAACCCCTTAAGCGGCGAAACTATTGACGAGGATATTAGCTCAAAGCGGCCTTATGCCATTATGATAAACAATATCAGTGTCGCCCAGCCCCATTGCGGTGTTTCAGGGGCCGATATAATCTATGAGGTGCTGGCAGAGGGTGACATCACCCGTATGCTTGCTATTTACTCTGACCTTGAAAACGTCGGTCCTATCGGCAGTATGCGCTCCTCAAGACCTTATTATATTGAGCTTGCCATGAGCTATGATGCCATATATGTCCATGCCGGCGGCAGTGAGCAGGCATATTCCGATATTGCCTCTAAGGGTGTAAATAACATAGACGGAGTTCGTGGCGCCTACGCAGATGATATTTTCTATCGTGACTCCAGCCGTCAGAAATACGGAACCGAACACAGCCTTTTCACAAGTTCGGAAAAACTTCTTGAGTATACCCCCACCCTTGGCTATTCACCTGAGCATAACAGCAACTATAATTATGGCCTTCTCTTTACAGACGAGCCAACAATGGGAGACTCGGCAGCCATTGCCTCCTCTGTAAATGTCAGCTTTTCCGGACTTAAAAACACTGATTTCACCTTCCATCCAGACACAGGACTATACACAGGCCGCCAGTTTGGCAATGATTATATCGACGGCAACACAGACGAAACCATAGGCTTTAAAAATCTTCTCGTTCTTTTTGCCGACACGCAAATAATCGATAATGACGGCCGCAGAACCGTTGACCTTGTGGGAAGCGGCGAGGGCTATTTTATCTGCGGCGGGCTTAGCATCCCCATTTGCTGGACCCGCTCAGGCTCCGGCGCTCCCTTTATATATGCCCGTGAGGACGGCAGCGAGCTTGAGCTGGGCGTTGGAAAAAGCTATATCGCCATTGTTCCCACAGAAAGTGAAATTACAATGGAGTAAAATCCAATATAAAGCCAAAAAGCAGGACGGAAATTCCGTCCTGCTTTTTTATGCTTACTTAAACTTTTTTAAAGGAGCATAACCCCTGCTTTGGCGCAGGTTGTAATTGTTTCCTCGTCCCAGATAGAAGCCTGAACCTCACCTATATGTACCTTATTTAAAAGCAGCATGGTAAGCCTTGACTGACCTATGCCACCACCTATGGTAAGGGGAAGCTCTCCTGAAAGAAGCATCTTGTGATACATAAGCTCCCGTCTGTCGTCACAGCCGGATAGTTTAAGCTGCCTGTCTAAAGACTGGGGGCTTACTCTTATACCCATTGAAGAAATCTCCATAGCACAGCCTAAGGGCTCAAACCAAAAAAGTATATCCCCGTTTAAGTCCCAGTCGTCATAATCCGGAGCACGGCCGTCGTGGGGCTTGCCCGATTTTAAGTTTCCGCCTATGCCCGCAATAAAAACGGTTTTATGTTCTTTTGTAAAAGCGTCCTCCCTCTGCTTTGGGGAAAGGTTTGGGTACATATCCTCAAGCTCCTGAGCGCTTATAAAGGCCAAGTCCCGATTAAGCTTTCCGAAAGGCTCAAGCTGGGGATATAAAGATAGCATGGTTTCCTGAGTGTCGCACAAAGCGCCCACTATGGCCTCGGCAGTTTTTCTAAGGTAGTCGAGGTTTCTGTCTTCTTCCTCTATAACCTTCTCCCAATCCCACTGGTCAACATATACAGAATGCAGGTTATCCATATCCTCATCCCGCCTTATGGCATTCATATCGGTATAGATGCCCTTGCCCGAATAAAAATCATAGCGCTTTAAGGCAAGGCGCTTCCATTTTGCAAGAGAGTGTACCACCTGACCTATACTGTCCGTTCCTGCAATGTCAAAGGCAACGGCCCGCTCAACGCCGTTTAAGTCGTCGTTAAGACCGCTTTTTTCCTCAACAAAAAGCGGGGCAGAAACCCTGTAAAGGTTTAAAGAACCTGCCAACTTATCTGCAAAAATGCGCTTTAAAAGGCTTATGGCCTTTTGGGTGTCGTAAATGCCGAGAGTGCTTTTATAGCCCTCAGGTATGGTTGTTTTCATATATGTTTCCCCTTGGTTTTTTATAAAGATACGGCTTTTAAAAAAGTCGTTGACTATGCTTTATTTTTCGCTTAAAAGTTTAATTATTTTAAGGTAATAGCCCTCAGCGTCTTTGCGGAAGTTGTTTTTTATGATTTCGGCCTGCTCCTGCCCCTGTCCTATAAGGGAAAGTGAGATAATTTCTCCCACCCCATCTGAAAGGCTTAAGTTTATCCGGCAAGTTCCGTCCGGCAATGTTTCATGGGTTGTGCCTATAAGAGCGTCCCGCTTCATTTTGTTTATAAGAGGTTCCGCTGTTCTTTCTGCCTTTTCCCTAACGGAGTAAGGTATGCTCCTTTCAACTGTGTCCCCATGGTCGGCACCTTTGGGGCTTATTTTATAGCCATCTTCATCATTAATAATATGCTCTGTTTCCACAAGCTCAGTGAGGCATTGGGTGAATTCAAAATAATCAAAGCCCCCGTCAACAAAGACGAGGTCAAAAAGTGTCTCTATACTAACAGGAGCCGGCAGTCTGCGCAAAACAAAGAGAATTAGGATTTTTATATCCAGCTTTTCACGGATGAACCCATGCCTGTCCATATGGTGCTCCTTTCCTGAAAGGACGATTTATACATTCTGTGTCCATATTATAGTAGCTTTTTTGCCATTCGTCAAATCATTGTTATCACAAATCGGCGTATATAGCATAGACTATAACGAAGGACCCCTAATATCCTTTTTACCGCTGATAAGCTTGGAAAAACCCAAGCCTGACCAATTTGGCGTGTATCAGTCTTTATATGGCTGATACAGCAGCGCACAAAACGCCTGACCCTTATTGGGCCGTTTTGTGTATTAGTGAAGCGAAAGGAATGGTCATAACTATGACAGACAAGAAAGTTTCCGGACCAATTGCAAATCTTGATTGCATTCGTGAAGCGGTCTGCGTCCACACCAGCAAGGTGCTCGATAGCTGCCGTGACAAAGACTGCGTCGAGGACCTTCGGGTATACTGCACCGAAGACTCGCAATCTATTATCGACGCTTCGGTAAGCGTCAGACCACGCTCCGCAAAGCTTCTTTTCGCGGATGTAGACGTTGAGGAGATAAACTTTAATCGTGGCTGCTATACAGTAGATGTCACATATTTTTATAAGGTGACGGGCGAGGCCTTCCCCGGAGAAGCAAAGGTTACAGGGCTTTGCGTATTTGAAAAGCGTGTTGTCCTTTACGGAAGTGAAGGAACCTCGAAAATATTTACTTCCAATGACGTATACTGCAATGATAAAAACTACTCAAGCCTGCCAACAGCCGTTGTGGAGGCGGTAGACCCCCTTATACTTTCAATGAAAATCGTAAATCGCTGCAAACCCTATTGCTCGGACAGAGATTTGTGTGACATCCCCTGCGCCATAGCAAAGTGCTTCTGCGGGGACATCGTAAGCTCACACTCCGGAAAACAGCTTTACGCAACCTTGGGTCAATTTTCTATAATCAGTCTTGAAAGAGATACACAGCTTCTTATGCCCGCCTACGACTACTGCGTACCTACAAAGGAATGTGTTTGTGTTGAGGAAGACCCCTGCACTCTCTTTAGCCATATTCCCTTCCCTATGGATGACTTTTTCCCGCCAAAGGGTAGTCCCGAAAAGTGCGGACAGGAAGCCTGCGTCACCTAAAACTAGCAGTCACGAATTAAAAGTTCAAGCCGCAGCGGATTTTGTGGCTTGAGCTTTTAATTTTTATATGACTAAGTGGAATAAATGACCTGACCTTTGTGCAAAATAATACCAAAGCTCTTTGCTTTATTATAAGCACTATGTGCATGGAGGTACCCACATATGAAAAGTAAAATCATGTCTCTTGGGGCTTTTGCCCTTATTCTTACTCTCTCTTTGGGGTTTTTAAGCGCAGGGGCAAGCAGTGAAAGCAGTGCTCCCATAGCGGAAAACCTTGAAATCTGCACCTATCGAGGAGTTTCTGTGGAGGGTATGCTAAAGGCCACCCATCCGGAGGGACAGGCTGTTTCCTTTAAGATTTCAACCCATCCCACAAAGGGAGAGCTTGTCTTAGGCGATAACGGAAGCTTTGTCTACACTCCCAACGAGGGAAAAAGGGGTAAGGATTACTTTGGCTATAAGGCTATGGATGTAAACGGAAACTCATCCTGTGAAGCCACAGTTATTATTAAAATTGAAAAGCAGGCCAAAAGCATAAGCTACTCTGACATGGATGGAAACGGAGCTGGGGCGGCGGCAGTTGCACTGGCTGAAAAGAACATCTTTATCGGTGAGCAGCTAGGTGGTCAGTATGTTTTCAGGCCTGAGGCGAAGGTTTCCAGAAGTGAATTTCTTGCTATGTGCATGAGGCTTTCCGACATTGATATTTTGTCCGGTGTCATAACCACAGGCTTTGGCGATGATGAGGACATTCCCATGTATATGAAGCCCTACGTTTCCACAGCCCTTTTAACAGGCATAATTAGCGGCTATACCGACGGCAGCCACACAGCGGTCTTCAGCGGGAAAAACAACATCAGTTACCCCGAAGCGGCAGTTATTTTAAATCGCTGTCTGGGTCTAAGTGATGTGCGTGTCTCGGGCCTTGACGGCAGCGTCCCTGTATGGTCTGTGCAAGCTTGTGCAAACCTTAGTGCCTGCCGTATCTCCGAGTATAATGAGGAGCAGCAGCTTACAAGAGCAGACTGTGCAAAGCTTCTTATGAATGCCATGCGTGTTTTGGAAAGCCGTTAAAAACTCAATTTAAAAAACTCTTGCCGAGGGTGTTTTCCTTCGGCAAGAGTTTTTATTTTTCCGTTTTAAGGCTTTGAACAAGCTTTTCGTCCGCCTCAACAATTATGGTTTTGCTGTCTGTGTATATAACCATCCCCGGCATGGAGCCGGAGGGCTTTTTCACATGGCAGACCTGAGTGTAGTCAACGGCTGTTTTGCCGGCGTTTCTGGCTTGAGAAAAATACGCCGTTAAGGTGGCAGCTTCAAAAAGGGTCTGCTCATCAGGGTCTTTTCCCCCGCAGGAGATGACCACATGGCTGCCCTGAACGTCCCGCACATGAAGCCAAACATCAGAGCGCCTTGCCGTTTTAAGGGTAAGCTGGTCGTTTTGCGTGTTGTTGCGCCCCACATAAATGGGCATACCCGAGGTGGAAATAAACTTTAAAAAGGGTGTTTCACGAACCTTCTCAGGTTTGGTCTGCTTCTGGTTTTTCAAAAAGCCTGTTTTTGCCAGCTCATGGCGAATTTCCGTAAGCTCCCCCTGACTTTCCGCCCGCTCTATGGTATCCAAAACACTGGAAAGGTACGCCTTTTCCATCTCACCTTTTATGATAAGGTCACAGATATTCTCTGGCAGTTTTGGCCTTGTTGTAGTCCCTAAAATATTTTGCAGCGTTCTGCTGGGGGGTTTTCAAGGGGTCGAGAGGTATCTCAATTTTTTCTCCCTTGTCGCTGTAATAGTTATCCGCAATAAGAACTCTGTCGCCCTTTTTAATCCTGTACATATTGGCGGTTATAAGCTCACCATAGAGCTTCTTTTCATCCCTGCCTTCGGTTTCGGAAAGCTCTCGCTGCCTAGTTTCCAGCTTTCTTGACGTACGCCCATAAGCGCTTTTCACCATCTTGTGCAGGGAATGGGATTTTCTCTGCATAAGCTCCCTTTTGGCTCGGCGGGTATAAAACTCCTCCAACAAAGTGGAAAAATCAGGATACTCCTTACTTTCCATAACCATCTCATACTGGAATATGGGCATAAAGGAAAAGTCATAGGGCTTTTCCTCTTCAAAAAGCATGGTTGGTTTGAAGCTTTTCTGCTCCACCCTTTTGCAAAGGGCCTCCATCTCCTCGGAAAAAGCCTGCCTTTCCTCTTGAGAAAGCCCTCCTATATGCTTCGAGACATCGTCAAAGGCTAAAAAGGAAAGCTCGCGGCAAATAAGAGGCGAAAGCCCCGAAAAACTCTCCAACAGCCATTTATCCGAAAGCTTTTCACCCTCGGCTTCGTCCCACAGCCTTTGCCTATCTTCACTGTCAAGACAGAAAAAATCGGCTTTTTCCTGTTTTGGCGGAAGCCTGTATATAAGTCCGGGCATAACAAGACGCAGCTTTGACATATCCCCGTCCACACGGCGCAGGCAATCAATTATGTGCCCCTCGGGGCCTGTTAAAATTATGTTTGAATTGCGCCCCATCATTTCCACAATAAGGCTCTTTTTCGTTTCAACGCCCATTTCATCCAAGGTGTCCAGCTCAAAGCATAACAGCCTTTCCATATCCGGCTGGCTTATACGGCTTATCCGAGCGCCGACTATATGCTTTCTTAAAAGCATACAGAACATGGGCGGTGCCTTGGGGTTTTCGTAATGCTGGGTGGATATATGCACCCTTGCCGTTCCTGTGCCCGAGGACAAAAGAAGCTTGAGGTTTTGACCATTTGTCCTTAAGGACAAAATGATAATGTCTCTTTCTGGCTGCTGAACCTTGTCAATTTTAGCTCCGGTGAGGGGGCCTGAAAGCTCCTCCGCCAAAGCGCTTATTGTAATTGCATCAAGGGGCATTGTTAAACCTCCACAATTAGTCCAAAAAGCTCGTTTATCCTTCCGGTATCCCCCTTAAGGTAAAGGTAGCCGAAAAGCGTCTCTAAGCCGGTTGCCGCATGATAATCGGAAACTGCCGCATTTTTAGGCACGGAATTAACCTTTGCGTTCCGCCCCCTTTTAAAAACCGCTGTTTCCTCATCACTTAGCTTATCCGCTATCCGTGTTACGGCCGCCGCCTGAGCCTTGGCGCAGACGTTTTTTACAGTTTCGGCATGAAGCCCTTTAGAGGTCTTGCTGCCTTCCCCGCAAAGCCATGTGCGCACAAGAAGGTCGTATACAGCATCGCCCACATGAGCCAGTGCCAATGCACTCATACTGTGAAGCTTTGCATCTGTAAGCTTGCTTGAAAAATAATCTCTCATTATATCCCCGCTTTTAAGAGCCGTCCTCGGCTTTTTAAAACCAAAGCCGAAAGCCCTTTCAAGCGGCCTATTCCTTCCATTCGTCTAAAGGCTCGTCCTCATATTCGGAAAAGCTTACCTCGTCAGAGTCGTTTTCACCGAGGGACTTGCCTTGCATTTCATTCCATTGCTGCTTTGTTATGAGAACCTGTCTTGGTTTTGAGCCTTCAAAGGGGCCGACAACGCCGATTTCCTCCATCTGGTCAACAATACGGGCGGCTCTTGCATAGCCAAGCTTAAGCCTGCGCTGAAGCATTGAAACCGAAGCCTGCTTTGTTTCGAATATAACCTCAACCGCTTGGGGTAATAATTCGTCATAGTCCGAAGTGGAATCCGACTGGTCAGCTCCGCCGGCGGAGCTTTGGTTTTTGTCCTCCGCGGCCTTTTCAATCTGTTCTAAAATGTCCTCGCTATATTCGACATTCGCTCCTTCTTTTACGAAGTTTATAACCGCTTCCCGCTCGGCGTCAGAAACAAAGGCTCCCTGCACTCTTATAGGTTTTCCGGCGCCTAAAGGCGAATACAACATATCCCCCGCACCAATAAGCTTTTCCGCTCCGGAGCTGTCTAAGATTATGCGGCTTTCCATGGCGGAGGAAACAGCGAAGGCAATCCGTGAGGGGATATTGGCCTTCATAAGACCTGTTATAACATCGGCCGAGGGACGCTGGGTTGCTATAACAAGATGCATTCCCGAGGCTCTGCCCATCTGGGCCACACGGCAAATGCTCTCCTCAACCTCTTTTGAGGCAACAAGCATAAGGTCTGCCAATTCGTCTATGACAATGACGACTCTGGGCAAAGTTTTCTCGCCTATGCTTTTTTGATAGCTGTTATAACCCGAAAGGTCCCTTACTCCAACCTCGGAAAACAGACGATAGCGCTTGAGCATCTCAACAACTGCCCACTGCAAGGCTCCCGCTGCTTTTTTAGGGTCTGTAACCACTGGAACAAAAAGGTGGGGAATGCCGTTATAAATGCCAAGCTCCACCATTTTGGGGTCTATCATTATAAGCTTAACCTCGTCTGGCTCGGCTTTGAAAAGGATGCTTAAAATAAGGCTATTCATACAAACGGACTTGCCGGAGCCTGTGGTTCCCGCAATAAGCAAGTGGGGCAGCTTTGCAATGTTCCCACTATGGCCTTGCCGCTTATATCCTCGCCAATGGCAAAACTAAGCTTTGAAGCGGCAGATTTAAAGGGAGCTGAGTCTATAATATCGTGGAGGTATACGGTGCTGACAATTTTGTTTGGCACCTCTACTCCCACTGTTGATATTTTATCCGGAATGGGGGCAATGCGAACACTGCTCACGCCCAAAGACAGGGCAAGGTCCCCCGTAAGGTTTGTAAGCTTTGAAAGCTTCACTCCCTGCTCAAGCTCAAGGTCATATCGGGTAACGGTAGGCCCACGGGTGACGCTGGTGATTGAAGCGCTTACCCCAAAGCTTCGTATGGTGGATTCCAGCCGCTCACGGTTGAGGGCAATTTCCTGCCTGCCATCAACGGTGTTTCTGCCACCGGTTTTAAGCATGGAAACAGGAGGGTAGCGATAGTCCTCCCCCTTGCTGTCCATGTTTTTTTCAATTGTCCTTGTGATTTCCTGCGCTTCCTCACGGGCTTCTTCACCGGTGATTTTCTTTGTGGGCAAATCCATGGAATCAGTTTGAGAAACATGAGGGTCCGAATTGTCGGGCTGGCTGGAAATCTGGGATGTAAGGGTGTTTGCAACTCCTGCAACAACAGCGGCCTCCTCTATGGAAAGGGGTTTTACCCGCTCTGTTCCCGTAGGGGGAATTACCTGTTCTAAAGGCTCGTCCACCTGCTTTTTAGAGGTCTGCGAAAGAAGCTGGTCTGGTGTTTTCACCCTTGGGCGGATGTTGAAAAAACCAACCTTTTCCTCTACATATTCCTCCTCGGGCTTATTCACGTCATCCATGGGAATGTCTATGGCCTTGCTTCTGCGAGGAGATGCAACCGCAGGAGCCGCCTGTTGCCTGTTGCCAGACTGAGGTTTTGCCCCTGTGCGGGAGCTTGCGGGCTTTTCATGGCTAATCTCACGGTTGGCCAGCCTTTTTTTCCTCATCCTGTTAGCAAGATATGGTATTGTAAGCCCGACACTGTTAAATGAAAAGAAAATAAGGCCAAGGAAAAACACAGGAAAAGCCCCATATATGCTGACGGCAGGCTTAAGAACCAGAGCTAAAAGTCCGGAGATAAGTCCTCCGCTTTCTAAGAGGGTGCCGCTTTTATAAAGGGCGGAAATAACTTCTTTTGAAAGCTCTAAATCATTGCTTTTGGAAAAAAGATGATACAAGGCGCCAAGGAAAAGCGGAGACAGCAGGGCTGAAACCATCTTGAACTTATAGGGTTTGCCTCTGGAAAAACCTATATGCCATGCGCATATCAAAAGAGCGGGGGGGAAAATATAATATCCCCAGCCGATAAGTCCTTTTACAAAAGAGCAAAGATATGTAATAAACCATGCATCTACATCAAAATAACCGATAAAGCAAAACAGACCGAGGAAAAAGCATAAAATCGAAGCTGCTGCCATATAGGCGGGGTTTCCTTCCGGACGCTGCTGCCTGACAGCTGTATTCTTTGTGTTTTTCTTGGTCTTGGCCCCTGTGTTTTTTGTTTTGCTATTGGCAGCCTTTTTTTTAGCTTGTGGCATTAAGAGTCACTCCAAATCACATAATAACTGACAAAACGATTGTAAGTATACCTACGGCAAAGCAGTAATAGCTAAACTTTCCAAACTTTCCTTTATGGGAAAGAAACCTTACAAGTCCTATGGCAAAATACCCCACAACACCGGCAACTACCATGCCTATAAGGTATATTGGGATAAGTTTTACGTCTATGCCCGTTTCAAAGGCCTTAAACAAAGTAAGGATGTTTGCACCTATTATGGCAGGCAGAGACAAAAGGAAAGAAAACTTTACTGCAAAACTGCGGTTTAGGCCCACGGCCATCCCTGCTGTTATGGTTGAGCCAGAGCGGGAAACCCCCGGCAAAACCGCCACAGCCTGACACAATCCAATAGTAAGGGCATTTGTTACTGTCATATTTTTTTCGGTTTTTCTGCCGTTTTTCATCTTGTCGGACAAAAAAAGCATAAGACCTGTGAACAAAAAGGCAGCGCCGATAAAATATGTGTTTGAATAAAGCTTATCCACAAGACCATTGAAAGGCAGGACTATAAAAAGCGGCAAGGTTGCTATAATAAGCATAAGAACAAGCCTGCGAGCGGGCTTTGGCCCGCCTTCTTCCGGCCTTGGATGCCTGATGTCTTTTACAAAACCAATGACTTCCTGTATCATTTCCTTTATATCACGCCTGTAAACTATGCAAACGGATACAAGGGTGGCAAGATGCAAAAGCACCTCGAAAATAAGGTTTTCATCCCCAGGGTTTTTCACTCCGAAAAACATCTGAAGGGCCGCTAAATGCCCCGAACTGGAAATAGGAAGAAATTCTGATATTCCCTGAACTATCCCCAATACAATGGCTGCTAAAATCGACATTTTTACCTCCGACTGCAAGGTTTGCCCAAACTTTTCATATTATAGGGCGGCCTTAGCGCTGTTTTTTGACGGCAGCTTTTTGTTCTTGCTGCGAGACGAACGGCGACGTGAACCGTTGTTGGCCTTGGATTTATAAAAGGCTTCCATTTCCGAGTCTGCCTTATATATTATGCGGTTGACCGTAAGTGTTTCGTCCTGTGCCTCACGAAATTTTATACGCACTAAAAAGCTTCCGTGGCTTTTGCAGGTGTACAGGGACATATACCTTCTGTCACCTTGATTTATCCAGCGGGAGCCTTTAAGCCTTGCCTGACATATAGGGCAGGGTGGTTCTGATATTCCTTTGTCGGAAAATGCCTCATTGCGGCTGGCATAACCCGTAAAAGCTCTATGCTCAAATGCCTTGGGGCTTTTGCCATCTTTGGACTTTTCATTTTGGGCTGGCGCAGAAAGAACTTTTGAAGCGGTTTCATAGTTTTTGATGCCCTCTGGCAAATTAAGCCTTGAGCATACAAGTGCCGTATTATAGGCATCTCCCAAAGCATCATGGGCAACTCTGGTCTGCTCTATGTCAAAATGCTCCATAGCCGTTGAAAGAGCGGTTTGGTTTCTGCCGGCCTTGGTTTGTATATTAT
>JAAYFX010000094.1 GCA_012728025.1 Clostridiales bacterium | reverse complement strand
CTTGAACTCGAAAGGGGCGGATATGTGCACCTCGCTTTTATCCCTTGAGAAACTTTCCGATTGTGTCCTGTGAAAGGGTAAAAGACGGGTGCTTTTAACCTCTATGTTAAGGTTGTTTTCAAGGTTGCTGTAAATCACGAATATCTTGTCAAGCTCTCCCTTATCGTATAAGTCTAAAAGGGTGGCGGCAATTTCCCTTGCTCTTTCCATTGTCGGGTTTTGCGCCGTATATAAAAAGCTTTTGACTACGGTTTCCGGACGGTTCAGAAAAAAACGCCGACCGTAATCCCCCACAATAAAAAGCTTTGTGTCCGGATGCTCGGATAGCATTTTCTGAGCTTCCTTAATTACTGCTTTGTTATAAGAGCCTGCCAAACCTTTATCTGCCGTAATAAGCAAAAGGCCATAAGTGCCGTCGGGGGCTTCGCTTCCGTCAGCGGGGTAGAAATATCTGTTTTCCACATCCTCAACCGTTCGGAAAATGCGCTTAATTTCACTGCCCAAAGCGTCAAAATACGGCCTTGTACGGTCAAGCTCCATTTTAGCCTTTCGCATTTTGGCAGAGGCAATCATGTACATGGCGTTTGTTATTTTCCTTGTGTCGTGGATGCTTTTAATACGGGTTCTGATTTCTTTGGCGTTAAGCATCTATTCACCACCGCCATATGTAAGGCTGAAATATTCCCGACTGAGCCTTACGATGTCTTCTTTTATATTCTCATTAAGGTTTCCCGCCTTAATATCTCCGTATATATGGGGCGCCTTACTTTCTATATGGTCTATAAGCCCATATTTAAACTTCGAGATTTCTATATCGGGAACCTCTTGCATAATGTGATTTAAAGCGGCTGTAAGCAGAATAATTTGCTCATGCTGCTTCATAGGTCTGTTTTTTTCCTGACGGAGCAAAAACATCAGACTGTGGCCATAATCCAACTGCCGCCTTGTCATATCGTCCAAGTCGCTGGCAAACTGCATAAAGACTTCCATCTCCTGATATTGAGCAAGCTCCAGACGAAGGGTGCCAACGGCTGATTTCATGGCCTTGGTTTGAGCATCCCCGCCGACACGGGAAACAGACAGGCCGATATTCACAGCCGGACGCTGGCCGGAAAAGAACAGCTCGCTTTCCAAAAACAACTGCCCGTCAGTGATGGATATGATATTTGTCGGTATATAGGCCGAAACGTCTCCTGCCTGAGTTTCCACTATGGGCAGGGCCGTCATACTGCCCCCGCCCTTTTTCTCGGATAGCTGGGCAGAGCGCTCAAGCAGTCGTGAGTGCAGGTAAAAGACATCTCCGGGGTAGGCTTCCCGCCCTGGTGAGCGCTCCAGTAAAAGACTTAAAGAGCGGTATGAAACGGCGTGTTTTGTAAGGTCGTCATAAACAATTAAAACCGACTGCCCTTTATTCATAAAGTATTCCCCCAAGGCACAGGCGGAATAAGGGGCAATATACTGCAAAGGTGCGGAATCGCTGGCAGAGGCATTTATAACAATAGTGTAGTCCATTGCTCCGTGGCGTCTTAAGGTATCAACGGTTCTTGCAACAGAGCTTGTTTTTTGCCCGATTGCCGTATAGATGCAGATAACGTCTTTGCCCTTTTGGTTAAGTATGGTGTCTAGGGCGATTGTGGTCTTTCCTGTCTGGCGGTCACCGATTATAAGCTCCCGCTGGCCATGGCCTATGGGGAACATGGTGTCAATTGCCAAAATTCCTGTTTCCAGCGGCCTGTTAACCGGCTGGCGGTCTATAATGCTTGGGGCGGGGGATTCAATGGGTCTATATCCTTCAGCTCTAATGTCGCCCTTTCCGTCAATGGGCCTGCCCATGGCATCGATAACCCGACCCTTAAAGTCTTCGCCTATGGGAACTCCCGCTGTTCTGCCTGTTCTTTTAACCACACTGCCTTCAACAACGCTTTCCTCATCGTCAAACAAAATGCAGCCCAGCTCATTACGGCTAGGCTCCAGCACCATTCCTCGAACCCCCGATGAGAAAATTAAAATCTCTTGATAGCAGGCTCCTTGAAGGCCGCTTACAGTGGCAATACCGTCGCCCACTGTTAAAACGGTTCCGATTTCCTGCTCCAAGACCTTGGGAGTCCAGTTTTCTATGGTTTCCTTTATAAGAGGAATACTGCTGTCGCTTTTCGCCGAAAGCTTTTTTATTTCTTCCTCAAGCTGCTTTAGCCTTCCTTTAAGGCTCCAGTCATAAACAGAGTCTGTTCTCCAGACACGGGAAGCGCCCTCGCCTTCAAAGGCTCCAAGCTCCAGACGAAAGCCTTCTTTTATGCTCTCGTCTTTTTCCCATGTCAGGGTAATGTCTTTATTGTGTTTGTTTTTTAAAAAGTCAAGGAGCTCCTGCTTTTGCCTGTCACTGACAGGCTTTGTGCTGTATAGGATTGCACGAGCTTTTATGTGTTTGCTTTCTATCACAGCCTCACTCCTTTTTTACAGCAGTTAGAAATTGGTCAAGAGCGCCCGAGGCCGACTGCTCCAATAGTTTTTCCGCAGCGGTCATAGCCATATAAGCAATTTCCTGCCGGCTGTCATCCAAAATTTTTGCCCGCTCGTCTTGGGCTGCTTCCCTAGCATCCGAAAGCAAACCTTCGGCCTGCTGCCTTGCGTTTCGCAAGATTAAGTCAGCCGCTTTTTTGGCCTCGACAGCGGCACCTGCCTTTTTATTTTCAATTTCCGTTTCAACATCTTTAAGGCGCCTGTTATAGGAGGCTTCCAATTTTTCGGCTTCCTCAAGCTTTTCCTTGGCCTGCGTATCCAGCGTTTCATAGTGCTTCGCTCTTTCATCCATAAAGGTTTTTACAGGCTTATAAAGCAGCAGATACAAGCCAAAAGTTAAAACAGAAAAGTTCAGCAGATGCAAAAGAATCTGCTGCCAGTCGATATTTAAAGGGACATTCATTTCATATCCCTCCCTAAAGAACAAATATAATCATAATCGCTATAACCAAAGCATAGATAACAGCCGTTTCTATAAACACTAGGCCTAAAAGCAGGTTGGTTCTGATGCTTCCCTCCGCCTCCGGCTGGCGGGCAATGCTTTCTGATGATTTTCCGATGGCAAAACCCATGGCGATAGCGGCGGCGGCAGCACCCAAACCAATGGCTAAGGCTGCGGATATTGCCTTGGCGTCAGTGGAGCCCTCAGAAGCTTCGGTTTCTTCCGCCTGCTGGGAATTTTCCAAAACTGTGGTCTGCTGTTGGCTTTCCGGAGCGGCATAGGCAAAGGCAGAAGGCAAAGTGATGGATAAAAGCAAGACGCAAAGCATGGTTAGTGCCATATAAGTGTAGTTTTTTGACCCTTTAGCGGACTTGTTAGTCAATGTATTGTTTGGGCCTTTGTTTATCCGGCTCTTGATTATTTTTTTAATTTTGAAAACCTCCCGAGACAGGACTGTGCCTGCTTAATTGTTTTTTCTTTGGTTTGGTTGCTTCGCCATAGGTGCTTGCTGTCAACATAACAAGAACATAGGTTTGAATGATAGCGTGAAGCAAGGTGAACAGCACTCCGACGATAACAGGTAATACAAAGCTTAGGCTTAAATAGTAATAAACAAGCTCTGTTACCAGCACCCCGCTGAGCATTGCCCCAAAGAGACGAAAGCTCATGGACAGTGGCATTGAAAAATCTTTAAGGGTGCTTCCTAAGCCCTTAAAGCCATTTGTTACGATGCCTGCAATTAAAATGATTAAATATGACAGGCAGCCCATTGCAATTGCTCCGTTTATATCTGAAAGCGGAGCAGGAAGGGATATGGCGTAACCCTCGGTTGTAAAAGCCTGAAAGCCAATTAGTTCAAACATGGTGCCAAAAAATATATACATTCCGGCACCAAAAATATAAGCACCCAGAAAGCCGTTTTGGTGGGGGCTGTTTGTTTTTGCAAAATTATCAAACAGACCAACCATCTGCTCCAGCAGAAGCTGAAATTTGCTGGGGATATATTTTAGCCTTGGAATAAAAAACAGACGTATAAACGCCGCTGAAATAAGTAAGACCGCCGTAATGACAAGGGCTGAAATAAAAGCCGGATTAACCTCTTTTATGCCCAAAAAACTGATATGGTTTAAGTCGTGCAACACAGCATCCCGCATCATTTCCTTAACAGTTTCGTGCTTTTCACCTTGATTACCGGTGAGAAAAACTCCGGCAAACAAGGCCAGTATAACAGCAAGCCAAATGATGATTGTGATTAGCTTTTTGTTTTTAATTGCCAATACCCTCCTTCCTTTTGAAATCTTCATTTAATAAAATAAACATTATATGCCCATCCTCCACCCTCCACCCTCCAATTAGTTGGCTCGCCAACAATTTAGGCATAAAAATAGACAACTTCGTGGAGCTTCCTACCGCCCCCCGTCTCGTTGACTTAATATATATTATACGCACAAATATTTGTTTTGTCAAGGTAGACGGAAAGGGGCCATAGGCCAAGGAGACGAATGAGAAGGAAAGGGTTTTTAGGCTGAAAACAGTCGCTTTTTAGCCTTGCCCAGTTTCGCAGTAATGACCTTGAGCCGGAGGCAGAAAGTCTTAGACAGGCTGTGAAAATTTTTGAAGGCGAGGGCATCACTTGATGCAAATAAAAAAGACCGTCGACTTTGTCGACGGTGCCATAGGGATAATTTTAAAAAAGCAAACTGAATACGAAAAAGAGTAGGTGCTGTTGTAAGGTGGGACACCTGCTCTTTATTGTTTTATTCATTTTTCCCTCTTTCCAGCGGCATAATAACATTAACCGTTCCGCCACCATTTTTATCATTAGATAATATAAGCTCCCCATTATAGTTTTTAATAATGCTATTTGTAATATATAAACCTAAACCGTAGTGTCCAGATTTTGTCCTGCTTTCATCTTCCATGAAAAACTGTTCTTTTCCATGCTTTAATATCTTTTCAGAAAATCCTTCGCCCTCATCCTTTACCTCAATAATTAGATTGCGATTTTTTATATTAGCATTAATGATAATAGTTGAGTTGTTTGGAGAAAAGTTAACTGCATTTGTTATAAGGTTCATAAAAGCTCGCTCCAATTCAAATTCATTTCCCTTCAAATATAAACCTTCACCAATATTTAAATTACATATAATGCTAATATCCTTTATCCTTCCCAAAACTTCCCCTTGATTTTTTAATGAAGATATTAACTTCCTGATATTAATGATATTGTCGACCTCACTATTATCTATTTCCTCTTTAGTTATTGATAATAATTTTTGTAGATATTCTTCCATCTGGTTACTGCTTTTTTCAATATAATTACAGTAACTTTTCTGTTCATTTGTAACATCAGTTTCCTTTAGTAAACCTACATTTCCTTTTACTATGGTAAGGGGCGTCCTTACATCATGGGCAAGAGCTGATATTTGTTCTTTCTTTTTCTTTTCTAAATTCCACTGTTCTTCTAAGGTAGCCTTCAAAGAATTTTTCATCGTATCAATGCCTTGAAGAATCAGGTTTATCTCCTCTATATTGCTTGCACCTACATCAAAATCTAAGTTCTGTTCTTCTATTCTTTTTACAGAATATAAGAGGTTTCCCAGCTCTTCGTTTATCCTCTTAGCCAACCTGCTAGACCACATAATAATTAATACGAATAATTGGAATAAAAATAAAATTATAATTGTTAATTCTGCATTAGGTAAGGTCTTTCTCAATCCATCATTTGTAAACTGCATATTTAAGGGATAACTAATAATTAATACATCTTCTTCTCTCTCAACACTAATAATATAGTCTGATAATCCAATTGTTTTTTTCCCTTGTTTATAACTATCCCAACCAGCATCTATATATTTAGGAGGAAAGTTACCATATAAAAAACCTCCTGTTTCCGAATAGATTCCAAAACTACACATTGGTGTCAATAAATCCATTGTTACTTTAGGTGCATTTTTCAACTCGTCATAGTTTCTTTGAATTATTCTTTCAGAATAATTTGCTGGATATACTCCTAATGAGGCTATGATAAATACTAGGTAATTTGCCAGTATTAAGATAGTAATAAATGCCCCAAGATAGAAAATATTCTTCATGAATATCCTACGAAGGGTATTGCCCCTGTTTTTTCTTATTCCCATTTATAGCCTACCCCCCAAACTGTCTTGATTGGTTCTATGCCAAATTGTATAAATTTTGCTCTTATGTTTTTTATATGCTCAGTTATTACATTTAAATT
>JAAYFX010000006.1 GCA_012728025.1 Clostridiales bacterium | reverse complement strand
CGGTAAGATGAAGGCCGATTACTGTTACGGGAGGACAACAAATGAATCAATTCGCATATGTACGGGTTTCTACAAAGGAACAAAACGAGGATAGGCAACGGCTTGCCATGTTGGAGTTTGGGGTGCCAGAGCGCCATATTATTTTGGATAAACAATCGTAAGCGTCAAGCCGCCTGGCACAAAAGTGTGCCGGGCGGCTTGACGTTTACGTATAATGAAAAAAGAATTATGCTTTTATTTGGTTCCATAAGCTCAACGGGGTATAGGCAAAGTCTTGGGTTTATTGCATAATTAGTCTAGGATAATGTCTGCAAACCCTTTACACGACTAAAAACAGAAAAGCTTCTTGAATCGTCTCCTATGGATGGCGGAAAAAGCGGTAAAGGTAAAGGCTTTACTTTACAGGCTTTCGCCCAGCCTTGACCTCCGCCGCATCTTTTATGCAGAATAGCAACTAAGGCAGTGCGGATTCATTGTGCTCCTCTGCCTTAGTTTTATTGTGTTGTGCGGCGCCTTGTTTTTCCTCCGGTACGTCAAGAAAAGCGGTTGATAGATATGCCAAAAGCCTTATAATTTAGTTATAAAATCACTTCCGGCAACAGATGAGAATACCCAGTTTCATCAGTTGGTTCCCCCCGGGGTCAGGAAACATCCACCCTGTAGTTTGCGGTGCAGACAAGCCTTACACCATTGGAGAATGCGCCGATATAAAAGCCCTTGAGCAAGAGCTTGCCGGAGCTATCCACATCCGCAGAAAGCACCCAGCAGTCGGTCATCCAATCCAGACCGACATTCGCCACATCGGTGTCGTGGCCATAGCAGATAATAAGGTGGTTTTCAGGGTCGATGACCATAAATTGGTTTAGTGTGGTGCTTGCGGCATTGGAGGCGTTTATCGTTGAATTGTAGGTGAACTTCCGATTTAAATTGCCGATGCCCATATTCAGACGCTCTGTTGGGGAAACGTAGAGAGTTTTGTTCATGACCTCCTCATTGCGGAAAGACAGACCTATGTTATTGCTGAATAGCGGCAGAGTGCAGCTTGCCGTGGCAGAGGTTCCCACGTTTCCGCCGGCGGCATAGTAATCTGCCGCCGCCTTGATTTTTGCCGCCGTCGGTGTTGTCCCCGAGTTGAGCAGCACAGTTTTTGCATAATCCTCCAGTTGTGAGCGTGTAGCCCAATATTGGTATTTTAAAGTAAGCTTGCCATTGTCGGCCTGAAATGGCCCTATTTTTTTGCTGCCGTCTCGTATCTCCTGCAGGAGCTGTGTTGTGTCATAGGGCTGGGTGATAACAATGGGTCCGCAGATTGTTGTGATGTAGTCCTTAATATGGGGCAAAATTTCCGATTGCACATCCAGTGTCTTGTTCGTATCCCTAGGCAGCTTTGTGCCGCTGTCGCTTTCCTCAGGGCTTGGTGTAGGCGCAGACGTAGGTGTGGGTGTGGGTGTGGGTGTTGGAGTCGGTGTTGGTGTGGGAGCAGGAGTAGGTGTTGGTGCAGGTATGGTTGTGGAGCCGGTATAGGTGAAGATTGACTCCGTGGGGGTTACACCGACATTGCCGTCCTCTTTCATCAGCCTGTTGCTGTCAAGTTGGGCAAATAAATAATCTTCCCCGTCATGCCAGATGCTTGGCGATGTAATATGCAGGTACACATAGGTTTCCGCAGAGTCACTCACAAAAGTTGACCAAGTGCCGGTGCAGGTACTCATGCCCTCCCCCAAATTTGCAGTCAGGGAGAAGCTCATATCCTTTTTCAAAGTTAAACTGGGCCTGTATTCGGTGCTGTATTCAAAACCATAGGAGTCAACATAGCAAATATAGGTGCCAAAGCGGACGCCGTCATAGGAGCCTTCTGCGGCCCCGCCGCCTTCAACATAGGCTATTGCCCCATCAAGCTGTTCCTGAGAAAACTGGCCGTACATGACGAAAATATCGCACAGGGCCTTATTTCCGCCGTTATAATTTGTGAAAAGACTGGCCCAAGAAACCAAAACCACATCTGCCCGAAGGAATTTTGAGGTGTCCACCTGACTGGGGAGAATTCCGGCGGAATATGCCAGACCATAGGGGTTGCTCCAAGTAAAGTCCCCTCCGGACTCGTCAGAATAGCCCAAAGCCCGCAGGACAAAGGTCAGGTACATGGCAGAGCTTGCCGTGTCTGACGAGCCGAATTTTGTAGCAGAGATGCCATTGGTGTAGCCGTTTTGGTAGGCATAGCCCACATAATTATCTGCCCAATCGGGAACATCGGCAAAGGGGTGGCGATAATATCCACCGAGGACCTCGGCTTCTTTGCCCATTAAACGGATAAACATAACCAGAGCCTCTGTGCGGGTGGGGCTGCGTTCAAGGTCAAAATTTGTATTCGATACCCCTTGAAAAAGTCCAAGAGATTTCAGTGCAGAAGCCTTTGTTTCCGAATCGGAAAAATCTCGGGCGGCCGCCACGGGAAGTGCCAAAGAAAAGAGCAGGATGGTAGCTAAAAGTAGGGATAAGAGCTTGTTTTTTTTCATGAAATGCCTCCTAATATCTATTTAAAATACTTAAGACCACCAAGGCGCGTGGGTAGAATATTGCGTTTGCTTCCCTTTTAAAACTGTAAAAATGCCCGATTATTTTCCAAGAGCTGCTAAGCTTATATGTTTTTTAGTATATCATAGCTTATATCATCCTTCAATTGTAAAATAAAAAAGCCCATATAATTAGACAGCTTTCCTAAGTCCAATCCTTTTCAGAATATCACTTTTTATCTCATTTTAAGGAAGCTTGAAACAGCGCCTTTTTTGCTCGACTTATTTCACCTTATCTTTAACCACAAAGTATCTCTAGCTTTTACGCTTACAGGGCAAGCGTAAAACCGCCTGGCACAAAAGTGTGCCGAGCGGTTTGACGTTTACCCTGTAATTGCTCGGAAAACCATAGTACAATCCAAACAGGTTGAAAAAGTAAT
>JAAYFX010000093.1 GCA_012728025.1 Clostridiales bacterium | reverse complement strand
TACATTTTTTCCTCGGCGCTGCCAAGAACGTGCATTAAATCTTGGTCTTTATGCAACTTAGTATCACAGCCAAGGGAAATGCTGACCTTTATGGGGCCAAGCTGTTCTCGGGCTATGGAACATTTTATCCGCTCAACCAATGTTTCCGCCTGCTCTGCATCGGTTTTTGGAAGGAGTATAATAAACTCATCACCGCCCCAGCGGGCTATGATGTCATCGCCACGGCAGGTATTGCGCATGGCCTCTGCCACCTTTTTCAGCAGCAGGTCACCAAAGGCGTGGTCAAAAATATCATTTGCCAGCTTTAAGCCGTTCACATCCCCCATAAGTATCGAGATAGGCAGGTTGCGCTCGGTATCTATACGGCGCAGCTCTTCCTCGCAAAAGCGCCTGTTATAAAGGCCAGTCAGGGAATCATGAAAGCTCATATATTCAATTCTTTGCCGCTGTTCCTTTTTTTCTGTTGTGTCTCTAAATACAAGCACCACACCCGCAATTTCACCCTTGTCATTGGGTATGGGGGCTGCGCTGTCCTCAAGATAATATCTTGTGCCGTCTCTGGAGGTTAAAATGGCATGGTTGCCTAACTCCTGTGTTTTCCCAGTTAAAAACACCTTTTCAATGGGGTCGTCTATGGTATGGCCTTCCTGCTCATGGGATAAGACAAAGACGTCTTTATAACATAAGCCCAACGCTTCTTCCTTTTTCCAACCTGTTAAATTGCAGGCAACGGTATTAAGAAATTCTATTTTTTTATTACGGTCAATTACCATAACACCATCACCGATTGATAACAGTGTATAATAGTATTTGCTGCGTTCATAGGCGAGGGTTTCCATTGTGTTTCTGCGCTGGGATGCAATCCATATGCCGCTCATAATTAAGGTCATTTCATGGATGTCGGCTTCGTCATAATCTGTCTCTTTATTCCCAAAGGCGGCAACAACGACTATTTTATCATTGAAAAGCACAGGGACAGAAACGAAGTTTTTAAGCACCGGACATTCATCAGGGCAGGCGCTTCCCCATAAATCAAGAGCTTCGGTTTCGTTAATTATAATAGGCTCCCGCCGGTTTATGGATTCACTTAAAACGCTGTAACCATGCAGCTTGTATTTTTTAGTCTTTTCCTCGGTTTTACATACTTTCCTGCCAACATACTTGCGAGATACAGATTTTAGCTCCTTAGTATCCTCGTCATATAAAAACACATTTCCGTATTGGCTGCCGGACAGCTTAAGAAGTTCATCCATTGCATAACTAAGCAAAGACCGATTACTACTGAAATTGCGGGAGAGAATTTCCAACAATATGCCGTTTCTTGTAAGTGACCTCATTTGCTCTTGTATATGTTTTTCTTCCTCTGTGATTTCGCTTATATATGCGCCCACACCAAAGCTGCCGTTTAACATCTGAACCGGAAACTTTGTTGTTTTATACACCCTGTCGCTACCTTCTAAAAATGTCCTGACGGTAGTCTTGGAATGATGCTCCAAGACCTCAAGGTCCACTTTTCTGTATGTTTCCGCAAGGTCCTTATCCATAAAGTCAAAGTCACTCCGGCCAATAATTTCATCCTGCGGATGACCGAAGTTTTCCGTAAAGGCATCATTTGTAAAAATATAATTCAAGTTTTCATCCTTGAGAAAAACAAGGCCCACATCCGCATTTATATAGGTTTGCCACAATTGCTTATATTGTTCAAGCTTTTCCAAAGCCTGAGTATGCTCCTTTACCTTTTTGCGCAGGCTTATAATAAGCAAGGCCAAAACCGATAACACATAAGCTCCGGTGATGCAGGCGATTGCTATTACATTGTGGTATTTTATTGCAAAGGCTGTATCCGCAGCGTTATCACCAAGGAAGGAAAACAGCATTAGGCTTCGACCGCATTCACTTCTGGCAGTCTGATGGCCGAGGGCATATGCGGCAGACGGAAAGGTGATTGCCGTGGCAATGATTAAAACTGATACAAGTATGACCTTCACCTTAAAGCTTTGCTTCATGGCTCCTCCTTTTATCCAAAGCTCTTTAACCGAAGTTAAAAGGAGCTTATATCCCAAGCCTATCAGCCCTTCTACTTGGATATTATACCAAAACATAAGACTTTTGCATACCATTATTTGTAGTAATGCTCCTCTTTTTGTCGTGATTTGTCTTTACAGAGGTGATTTTTAAAATTTTTCCATGGCTTCTCTATGAAAAACGGATTTCACCGCTAAAGTTTTATTTATAATTGTCTCATTGAGTTTTTTGAAATCTTACGGAAGTAAAACTTTTTAAATACGGGGGAAATGCTTTGCGCAAAAGCTTATATCTGTGGTATGCTTTTTGCAAAGTATCTAAAAAGGGAGACAAAATGGTTTACGAAAATATAAGCCCAGCGGTTTTTCTAAGCCGACCCAACCGCTTTATAGCAAATGTCCTCATAGAGGGACGGCCCTTTATTGCCCATGTGAAAAACACAGGGCGCTGTCGGGAGCTTCTTATTTCCGGAGCCTTGGTTCTTGTTCAGAAAGCGGCGAGGCAGGGGCGAAAAACAGACTATGATTTAATTGCGGTTTACAAGGGGGAGCGCCTTATAAACATTGACTCTCAAGCCCCCAATAAGATTTTTTCCCAGTGGCTTAAAGCTGGCGGGCTGGGGGAAGTGCCAAGTTTAATCAAGGCAGAGCAACGCTTTGGGGACTCCCGATTTGATTTTTACCTTGAAAGGGGCGGCAGGCGGGCCTTTGCCGAGGTGAAAGGTGTGACCCTTGAGGAAAATGGTATAGCACGTTTTCCCGACGCTCCCACAGAAAGGGGGGTAAAGCATTTGTGTGGTCTTATTGATTGCCTTAAGAAGGGCTATGAAGCCTATGCAGTTTTTATTATCCAGATGGATAAGGTACATAGCTTTGAGCCAAACCGCCTTACCCATCCTGAGTTTGCCGACACCTTAATACAGGCGGAAAAAGCCGGAGTAAGGCTTTTGGCCTTGGACTGTGAGGTTAAAGAAAACAGCATCAGCGCACAAAGCCCCGTACCCATACATCTTTGCTGATTTTTCCTGACATCTTATTTTACAACACATAAAAGACCAAGCCGCTATATAAATCATGGCTTGGTCTATTTTATGTATATTATGCGACAAGGTGAGAACTTTATCTAAAACCCCAAGGCTAACAGTGGTTTATAATAAAGCCTATTTATGCGTTTTGAAAAACAAGAGTGTCCGGCAAAGCTTTATCTTTTAAGCTTAGGCGCCATGTGTATGGCCTGTCCCTGCGCTTCTTCCGCCGCCTCCCAAATCCCCTCCATATAGGTGGGATGGGGGTGGATAACCCTTGTCATTTGCTCCCTTGTAAGTCCGTTTGAAATGGCCATGGAAATTTCACCTACAATATCCGTGGCCCTATCGCACATAAGCTGGGCGCCTATAATCCGACTATCGGCACTGTTAAAAAGCAGCCTAATAAAGCCCCGCTCCTGAGCGGTAATAGCAGACTTTGAGATGATGCTCATGATATATTTTCCGGAAAAGGTATCTATGCCAGCTTCTTTTGCCTCCTGTACCGTCATGCCCACCGAGGCAATTTCAGGATTTGTGTAAACGCAGGCGGGTACGGTTTTTAAATCCACCGGCATTTCTTCCCCCACCATATGGCTGACGGCGTTTATGGCCTGAGCTGTGGATATATGGGCAAGCTGTATGCTTTTTGCTGTACAGTCGCCAACGGCATAAACTCCCGTAAGGCTTGTGCGGAAAAAGTTATCCACCACCAAAGCTCCCTTTTCCATAGTCGGAGCTTCAATACCTTCAAAAAGCCCTTCTGTAAAAGCCTGCCTGCCTGTGGCTGTTATAACAGCGTCGCAGGAGATGGTGAAGGTTTCTCCCTTTTTTTCATAGCTGCATAAAAGAGAGTCCCCCTGCTTTTCAATATTTGTAAGCATTGCGGAAGTTTCAATTTTCACGCCTCGCTTTTTCATAATCATTGAAAGGTTTTGCCTAATCTCCCTGTCCATTTTTGGGAGAATGCCGCTTTGCATTTCAATAAGGCTTACCTCAGCACCAAAATTATTATAAAACGAGGCAAGCTCCATGGAAATTACACCGCCGCCTATAATGACTACACGCTTAAAAAACATGGCCTTATCCCCAAGAATATCATCACTGGTGTAAACTCCCTCAATATCCTGCAAATGAGGGGGCAGCAGCGAAGGCCTGCCGCCGGTGGCGATAAGAAGGTTTTTATAACTAAGCTCATAAGGCTCCTCACCTTTTACAAGAACCTTAGAAGGGGCTGTAATAGTAGCCCTGCCCCTAAATATGCTTACACCGTTTGCCTTTAAAAGCTCCTCTATACCCGACCTTAAAGTTTCCACGTTTTTATTTTTGTTGGCATATATTTCGTCAATATCAAAGGAAAGTCCCTCTACCTTAAGGCCGAATTGCGATACATTTTGCAGCTCACGATATAGATGAGCAGAATGTATAAGGGATTTTGTGGGGACACAGCCCTTGTTAAGGCAGCAGCCCCCAATTTGTTCTTTTTCCACCAGAGCAGTTTTAAGTCCCTTTTGCGCCGCCCTTATAGCTCCGGCATAGCCTCCGGGGCCTGCGCCTATAACAATTAAATCGAATGTTTCCATTTAAAATCTCCCTTATAAATCCTGCGATAAAATAAGCTGCCGCAAATCCTCGGCAATGGTTTTATAATCTTCTGAAACGGCAAAAAGCCTTCCTGCAAGCTCATCTTTTGCAAAGCGGCAGCCCTGCAAAATTTCTTCCAGCATGGGGGCAAGCTCTGTTTCCATGGCATCTGTGTAAACCGAAGCTGATTTTACCCTGTCTCCTGAAAGCTCAAGACCAATGCTGATTTCTCCCCAGTTAAACCTTTCTTCCATGAGGAAAGTTGCCTTGGCCTTTTCGGGGAAAAGCCACTTTGCGGAGCGGTATTTTTCCTCCAGCTCATCGATAGCCCTCCCGTCAAAATCATCTTCATAAATTTCCTCACAGGAGCTTTTATAAACCTGCTCAAAGGCTTTTTTCAAAGCGGAGCGCATAGCCTCAACTGTAATTTCGGGCTTAAGCTCCGACAGGTTAACCACCCGACTTTTAACGGAGGCCACTCCCTTTGCCTGAAGCTTTTTTGGGGATACGTTTAAAAACTGCGAAAGCCCTGCCATATCCACATCCACCAAAATTGTACCGTGGTGGTAATGGCGGTCACCCCTTTTAAGAAAGGCATTGCCGGAAAACTTCCTGCCGTCCACGCAAATATCATTGCGCCCCGTCCTTTCAGCCCTCAGACCAAAAAAGCTAAGGGCATAGATTATAACCTCAAGCTGCTTTTCAACATTATAATTTTTACCCCTTGCCAAAAAGGTGAAGTTTAAATTCCCCAAATCATGATAAACAGCACCGCCTCCCGAGGGGCGGCGGGCTAAGCTGCCTCCGCTTTTTTCAAGGGTATCTACCTTACATTCCTTGTAGGCGTTCTGGTTTTTACCGATGACAACAGTGCTTTTGTTTTGCCAGAGATACAAGATACAGTCATCCTCGGCCATGATAGTAAAAAGATATTCCTCCAAGGCCAAGTTATGGTGGGGCTCGGTTTTATAGGTATTTAAAAACTTTAGCTTCACTTTTACACCTAAGCTTTCAAAATACCGCCCAGCCTGTTTTTCGGTCGGGCGGTAATTTATATTGTTTTTAAGATTTAGAACTCAAAGCGCAGACGGGGATTTCGGGCAGCACCAACCTCGTCCACACGGGTGATGGGGGTTTTGTGGGGAGCCTTGGCCGCATACTCGGGGTCTGCCATAACATCCTCATAGATTTTGCGGTATACGGCAATGGCCTCGTCTAAGGACTGCTTGGACTCTGTTTCCGTAGGCTCCACCATAAGAGCTTCTTTTACGCAAAGGGGGAAGTACATGGTGGGCGGGTGCATACGGTAATCCAGCATGGTTTTTGCAAAGTCCATGGCGGAGACACCCTTTTCCTTTTTTTGACGCTCCAAGGTCATAACAAATTCATGCATACAAATATCGGGATAAGCCATATCATAAAGGTCATCAAGACTTTTACGCATATAGTTTGCGTTTATAACAGAGCCTTCCGCAGCTTCCCTTATGCCTTTAGCACCGAGAGTTAAGATATAGCTTAAAGCCTTCACATTAACAAGGAAGTTTCCATAAAAGCTGCGCACCTTGCCGATGCTGTATTCTTTGTCAAAGTCAAAATCATAACTACCGTCTTTTTTAACAATCCTAGGAACAGGCAAAAACTCCGAAAGCAGTTTTTTGCAGCCAACAGGGCCGGAGCCGGGGCCTCCTCCTCCATGGGGAGTTGAAAAGGTTTTGTGGAGGTTTAGATGCACAACGTCAAAGCCCATGTCTCCGGGGCGGACAATGCCCATAACAGGGTTAAGGTTTGCCCCGTCATAGTAAAGAAGTCCCCCCGCATCATGGATGAGCTTGGATATTTCCAAAATGTCTTTTTCAAAAAGTCCTACGGTGTTGGGGTTTGTAAGCATAAGCCCCGCTGTTTTCGGACCAACAAGCTTTTTTAAAGCCTCAAGGTCAACGCAGCCGTCATCACGAACAGGTGCGTTAACAGCCTTATAGCCTGCCATGGCCGCCGTTGCCGGATTTGTGCCATGGGCGGAAACGGGAACGATAATCTCTGTTCTGTCAGTGTCGCCGTTTTTCTCGTGATAGGCTTTTATGAGTAAAATTCCCGTAAATTCACCATGGGCGCCAGCGGCAGGCTGAAGTGTTATATCATCCATGCCCGTAATTTCACAAAGGCTGCGCTCTAGGGTATACATCATTTCCAAAGCGCCCTGCACAGTGGAGACAGGCTGCAAGGGGTGAATGTCCGTAAAGCCTTTAAGGGATGCCATTTCGTCGTTTATTTTGGGGTTATATTTCATGGTGCAAGAGCCAAGAGGGTAAAAACCGTCGCACACGCCAAAGGTCTGGGACTCAAGCTCTGCAAAGTGGCGGGAAAGCTCGTTTTCCGAAATATTAGGCAGGCGCAAGGGGCTTTTCCGCCTTATGACATCGGGGATTTCCGCCATAGGGGTGTCAAGCTCCGGCAGTATGGAAAGAGTTTTTCCATGGTCCGGATATTCAAATAAAAGCTTCATTTAGCCCACCTTTCTGACAATGGCGCACAGCTTGCCAATTTCCTGCTTACTTACCATTTCGGTGAAGCACCAAAGTATGCCCTCTTCCATCGGCAAGCCGCCCAAAATGCCCTCCTGAGCCAAGGCTTCCATAAGCTTGTCTGTGTCACGAGGAGCCTTTGTGATAAATTCATGGAAGAAGGGCTTTTCGGGATACAGCATCTCTAGACCGGCCTTTTCAAGTTCCCTTGCCGCATAATGAGCCTTATAATAGCACTGACGGGCAAGCTCAGTTAGTCCCAAGCTTCCCATGGCACCCACATAGGCAACAGCCGTAAGGGCGCAAAGAGCTTGATTGGAGCAGATGTTTGAGGAGGCTTTTTCACGCCTTATGTGCTGCTCTCTTGCCTGCAAGGTTAAAACATAGGCCCTTTTGCCGTTTCTGTCTGTGGTTTCGCCAACAATGCGACCGGGCAATTTGCGAACCATGTCTGATTTTGCAGCCATAAAGCCCACATGGGGGCCGCCAAAATTCATGCCCATTCCCAAGGGCTGACCCTCGCCAACGGCAATATCCGCCCCCAGCTCATCGGGGGTTTTAAGCAGGGCAAGGCTAATGGGGTTAACTCCCATTATATGTTTTGCCCCAGCCTCGTGCAAAAGGCTGCTGTATGCTTCATAGTCTTCAATTATGCCATTAAAGTTTGGCATTTCAACATAAAAACAGGCGGCATCCTGCAAGTTTTCTGAAAGAGCGTCTATGTCCGAAACGCCGTTTTTGGAAGGAATCATGACCACCTGACGCCCTGCCGCCTTGGAATAAGTTTTTATGGCGGCTATGGAGTCGGGCTTTGCCGTTTCGCTAACCAAAACCTTTTTGCGCCTGTCTGTACACATGGCAACAGCCTCTGCCGCAGCCGAGGCCCCATCATAAACAGAGGCATTGGAGGCATCCATGTGAGTAAGTTCGCAGATGATGCTCTGATACTCAAAAATTGCCTGAAGAATCCCTTGACTGATTTCAGGCTGATAGGGGGTATAGGCCGTTATAAATCTTTCCTTAGAAACTATGGATTTTACGATTGAGGGAATATAGTGATTATAAACTCCCGCTCCCCGTAAAACTGTTTTGAAAACCGTATTTTTCTCGGCCATGCCGCCCATAACACAGCGAAGCTCCATTTCGCTTTTTCCCTCGGGCAAGTTAAGCAGACCTTTTATTTTCACACTTTCGGGTATGCTTTCAAAAAGCTCATCAACATGGTTTAAACCGAGAAACCGGAGCATTTCCTCGGTTTCCTGCTTAGAATTGGGTATATAGCTTCCCACCTTATTCCTCCTCTTTGCAGAAGGCTTCGTATTCCTCCAGAGTTAAAAGCTCCTCTGTTTTCGTAATGTTTTCAACCTTAAACAGCCATGCTTCATAAGGGGCTTCATTGATTTTTTCCGGAGCATCCGCCAAGTCCTCATTCACAGCGCAGATTACGCCGCTGACAGGGGAGTAGATGTCGGAAACGGCCTTTACCGATTCCACATCGCAAACCACCTGACCAACTTCAAGCTCGTCGCCTTCCATGGGCAGGTTCACAAAAACCAAATCGCCCAAAAGGTCTTGAGCATGGTTGCTTATGCCCACAAAGGCTGTGGTTTCATCAATAAAATCCACCCATTCATGAGATTTTGAAAATTTGCAGGTATTAGGATTAGCCATAGTATTTTCCTCCAAGCAATATTGTTGTTTGCTATATTGTTATATTTTTTATATCAAAGCCTTTTATTTTCTTGAATAAAAGGGCATTGCTGTAATCTCTGCATCCACTGACCTTCCCCTAACGTCGATTTGAATTTGCTGTCCAACTGCCGCAAAGGCGCTTTCCACATAGCCCATGGCAATGGGGTAGCCCAAGAAAGGCGCATGAGTGCCGGAGGTTACAAGGCCGATTTCTTTACCATCTGAGAAAATCTTGCTTTCCTCTCGGGCTATGCCTTTTCCGGTAATTTTAATACCAACCCTTTTGCGTTTGGGGGTTTCCAAAGCCTCCAGAGCTTTTTTGCCAATAAAGTCATCCTTTTGCATTTT
>JAAYFX010000092.1 GCA_012728025.1 Clostridiales bacterium | reverse complement strand
TCTCTGAACAGGGCCCGCAGGGGCCTGTGCCATGCTCCCAGAAATTATCTTCCTTGCCCATACGGGTAATACGCTCTGGAGGAACGCCAATCATATCCCGCCAAAGGTCAAAAGCCTCTTCATCCTCTTCGTATACGGAGGGGTATAAAAGCTCGGGGTCTATGCCAAGCCATTTGGGTGAGGTTAAAAACTCCCAGCTCCAACTTATGGCTTCCTTTTTAAAATAATCGCCAAAGGAGAAATTGCCCAGCATCTCAAAATATGTGCCGTGGCGGGCTGTCTGCCCGATGTTTTCAATGTCTCCTGTGCGTATGCACTTCTGGCAGGTGCATACTCTTTTTCTCGGCGGCTCCTCTATTCCCATAAACCAAGGCTTCATGGGAGCCATGCCGGAGTTTATGAGCAGAAGGGAATTGTCATTTTGCGGAATGAGAGGAAAGCTTGGAAGGCGAAGATGGTCCTTTTCTTCAAAAAAGGACAAAAACTTCTCCCGAAGCTCGTTGAGTCCAAATTTCTCCATATATATCTATTCCTCCAAAAAATTTATAGGGGCAAAAATTATAAGCTAAACAAGCTAAAATCATGCTTTAATCATAGTTTTTGATTAAAATATTTTATCATATTACAGAAGCTTGTCAACCGGACTTTTTTACAGCCTAAGCCGTTTTTTCCTTACCATGAAAAAATATGTAAGGCACATAATAAGGCTTGATGCGGCAGATATGGGTACGGCAAGGCCAATATGAAAAAGATTTGCCCAAGGCTGCCGGCTTATATAGTATGACACCGGTATGCGAAATATAAATGAGGAGACAAAGCCCTCCAGAAAAACGAAGGTGGTTTGTCCGATGCCGTTAAAGTAGCCCAGAAAGCAGAAAATTACAGGCAACATTAGATACTCCAAAGATACTCCTTTTAAGTATAAATGAGTGGCGGCTATGACTTCGCTGTTGTTTTCAAAGATCGCCGCCAGCATATCTCCTCTGAAATATGTCAAAACTGCCATACACAGGCCAAAGACTAAGGAAACCCCCATGGCTATGCCCACAGATTTTATTGCCCTTTTTTCCTGCCCCGCCCCGATATTTTGGGCCACAAAAGCCGAAAGGGCCGACATAAAGGAGATGGGCACTATGGCAAGGAAGAGGAAAAGCTTTTGGGCTATCCCTATGCTTGCCGAAGCCACAAGGCCGATGTTATTTATTATAGACATGATTATTAGAAAAGAAATGCTTATAAGCAGCTCCTGAGCGGCAAGGGGCGTACCGGTTTTAAGTATCTTTTTCTGATATCCGCCGGTTTTTGCATAATGTTTTTTTGTAACCTTGAAGGGCAGGCCGTCCTTTTTAATTTTCCAAAGGGAAAAGGCAACGCTTCCCGCCTGTGAAAAAACCGTTGCTATGGCAGCTCCTGCTGCATCCATTTTGAAAACACCTACGAGGACAAGGTCTAACACCACGTTTATGCCACAGGCCACCGTTATGAAAAGCAGGGGAGATTTGGAGTTGCCAAGCCCCCGAAAAAGTCCGCTTATGGCATTGAAGGCGACTATAAAAACCGTGCCGGCAGAGCATATGCGCAGGTAGACAACGGTTTTTTCCATGGCTTCTTCAGGCACTCTCATAACAAGGGCTATCTGTTCGGAAAGAGCCGTTAGCAAAACTGTCAGGATTATAGCTATTACAGAAAAAACCCTAACCATGGCCCCAACGGTGGCAGCAGCCCGCTCGTCATCCTTTGAGCCTACATATCGGCCTATAAGCACCGTTACACCGACGGTAAGACCGATTATGGCACTGGTAACGGCATGCATTATCTGGCTGCCGTTAGACACCGCTGAAACGCTGGATGTACTACCGAATTTTCCGACGATTATTAAATCCACAGCCCCATACAAAGCCTGCAATAAAATTGAAAGCAGAAGGGGTATGGCAAACTTTACAAGGGGAGGGAATATTCTTCCTTCCAAAAAGGTGTTTTCAGTTTTTTGCATTTTCTCTCCTTAAGGCTCGCTAGGCTCGCTTTTTCTCTTTACAAGGTTTAGGGCAAGTAATACCGCCGGCTGATACTTTAACACATAAGGGCAGAATATACAAT
>JAAYFX010000376.1 GCA_012728025.1 Clostridiales bacterium | reverse complement strand
CACGTCAATAGCTTCGCGAATACTCCATTTCATATTATAAATTCCTCCTATAAAGAATATTTTGCCTTTTCATCAAGTTAAATTGTACCAATAGAATCATTCTCCCTTTCGAGAGATCGCATCATCCAGTGTTCTATCTTGCCGCCGTCCGGCGCACCCGCTAGGCGGCTTCTTATTTCTAAATCATAGGCTTCCCAAGCGAGATAAGATTGTACGATTTCATTCAATTGAAGCAATGTCATATCGCAGGCGTCTTTAATTGAGTTTGAGGTAGCGACGGCTACCGCTCGTACATATCTGCTTAAGAACCCTTTTGATTTCGGCCTAGGTTGCATCGCGGCCTTTCGAGCGCGAGCCTTTCGCATCTTTTCTGCGATTTCGGCGGCTCGTTTGTTCCCAGGCTTAAATTCCTCCTCTGAGGTATTTAATAACGATACACCGCCAACCTGCAAGACTAGTTTCTGGAAAATGTCGAATTGTTCATTCTCAATGTTCACGATGCCGGATTCGTTTTGAATTATCAAGGATCTCGGCCCGATATTGAGTTTTTCTACTAAGAACAGTTGAAGAAAGTTTGAAAGAAGCAATCTAACATTAACTCCTTCAATCTGCTGATTAAGAGCCTCTAGAAAAACCATCCAGTTAGTAACATTAGGGTCGACAATCTTTAGAGACTCCTTAGTCATATTGAAAACCGACAAGGCTAAGAAATAATCAGCCTCGCCGAGCATTGCAATTTCTTTTATCTTAGGTTGCCGCAGAGTCAAGCCAAGCTCTGGCATAGGTATATCAACTCCAGTTGTGAGCTGGAGCTCATCAATTTCGGTAACCATTCGAGCCAGGGGCGTTCAACGTTTGAGGTTCATAGTCGTCGAGAAGAGTTGTAAGGTTATAATACAACGTGCAGCCGCCCAAGTGCTCATTAAGTATAAGCTGCTTGGCGCCTTTAAACTCTCCTATGCCGCCAGATACAAATGAATTATTAATCATCCCGTCAAGTTCGCCGGCTATCGCATAGGGGCGAAGATTGAAATCAGTCAAGTTCCAATCCTTATAAGCGCAGAGAATATCTATTGAAAGCATAACCTGCTTAAAAGTGGTCTGGCCAGGATTTGGAACGAACTGGTCTAATGAAATAATAATGTAAGGCTTAATATCTGGGTCGATTTCGAGTTTCGGCACAATCTTAATAGAGGTGCCAATAAGGCTTGCCGTCTGCTCCCTAGTGAGCATCGGTAACGAAAGGGCATGCGGGTCTGTATAGTACAGGAGTCGCTTGAGCCGCTCATTACGAAGGCATAAACCAACTACAGTTTCTAGCGTTTTAGGCACAGCTCGGAAACTTGCCCAAGTGTCGAAGCTATTTTTATTTCCTTGGTCGCGCAATAAAGCCATCTAATCTCCTCCTACTCAAAATAACGATTCCACGAGAACCGCTTTTTGGTAAGTTTGACCATCAGGCCGCAAATAACCAAGGGTAAACAAGCCGCTTTTCATAGAGTCCCAAACAACTGTCACAGACTGTTTATTGGCTTCCCCCACGATAGTGGCTGGGTTTCTTCTAGCGTTTCTCGGCAAGTCTATGTTCTCAATAATCACCCACGTGCCGCCGGTCATCGGCGTGCTAAAGATAGTTTCAGACTGCGGCTTAACAGCTGAAGGCCCATCTATTGCAAACTCCGTAGGGTGTTCTGGAATTATTGGCTGGACATTCCAGGCATTGGTAATGTTCTGCTCAATATCGTCTTCAATTAAATTAGCATAGTGTTCAAT
>JAAYFX010000091.1 GCA_012728025.1 Clostridiales bacterium | reverse complement strand
TCCTACATCTGCCACACCGCCGATTTCCGGTATTAAATTGGCAATGGCTGAAAGCCTTTTTGAAAGTGTTCCCTGTGTCATCTTTTTTTCTCCAAATATGGGAAAACGCCGCCTCGCATCAAGGAGACGGCGCTTTGACTTTTAGAAGATTTAAGAGTTTTCCAACTCATACTGCTGTTCGAGATAATCATTTACCTGTGCGATAAAGTCATCAACATCAAAGCCATGTGCTGCACAGGCCTGCTCGATGGTTTCTTCGTTTACCATAACACAGCTAAGGCAGTGCATGCCTATGGCATTAAAAAAAGGCACTGTCTGTGGCGCATTTTCCAAAACCTCGATAAGAAGTGAATCTTTTGTAATCTGGTACAAGGCACATACCTCCATTTACTTTATATACAAATTATACCCAAAAACACTGTAAAATGCAAGTAGTTTTCAAAAAAACACAAAAAGCTGAGTTGAAATATTTAAAAGAAAAAGCAAGGGCTTTTGCCCTTGCTTTGGAGGCGCCACCCAGATTTGAACTGGGGAATCGCGGATTTGCAGTCCACTGCCTTACCACTTGGCTATGGCGCCATTATAGCTTCTTGAGCCGCAGGTTTTTACCTGCAACCTTAGAATCTCGTGTCTGTGCCGGATATTTGCTCATCTTTATATAAAATGAAAATTCTATATAATAAAGTGCAAGAGAAACTGGGATAGATATAGCATTAGCGGCAACTCAATGCCGCTAATGTTTTGGAGCGGGCAACGAGATTCGAACTCGCTACCTCCACCTTGGCAAGGTGGCGCTCTGCCAGATGAGCTATGCCCGCATAAAGCATTAGATGCTCCCCATTGGATGGGTAACATCCAATGGGGATGGTGCCTCCGGTCGGAATCGAACCAACGACACGTGGATTTTCAGTCCACTGCTCTACCAACTGAGCTACAGAGGCTTATAAGGGACACTATTGCGCCCCTTGGCGACCCAGAACGGGCTCGAACCGTCGACCTCCAGCGTGACAGGCTGGCGTTCTAACCAACTGAACTACTGGGCCGTATCGCCGCACACAGGTACGATGGTGGGAACAACAGGGCTTGAACCTGTGACCCCATGCTTGTAAGGCATGTGCTCTCCCAGCTGAGCTATGCTCCCAAGTTTCGTACCCCCAAGCGGCTTTGCCAGTATACTAAAATTTGTCGAACTTGTCAAGGACATTTTAACATTTTTTAATCGGATTGTTCTTCATTCTGTTTTTGTCTTAATCCGTCTGCCATAGATTTTATCTCTTCCAGCGAATACTTGTACGCTTCGTTGCAGAAATGACAGCAAACCTCTGTGTCCTCTCCATCCTCATAAATTTCGTAAAGTGCATCAGAGCCAATACTTAAAAGAGCGTCTTTAACTCTGTCTCTGCTGCAATAGCAGCGGTATTCCACAGGGCAACGCTCCAAAACTTCCGGTTCCAGCCCAAAAAGGACCCTTTCCACAAGCTCGTCCACATCTGCCAGCTCAAGAATTTCCGTAACACTGCCCATGGTTGCGATATTAAATTCGATTTGCTTAATCATAAGCTCCGGCGCATCAGGCAGCAGAGAAACCAGAAAGCCCCCTGCACATTTAACGGACAAATCCCTGTCAACCAAAACACCAAGGCCGCAGGCCGAGCCAACCTGCTCACTTTCAACAAAGTAATGGGTGAAATCCTCGGCAATCTCGCCGCTTACAAGGGCAGTTGAGCCGATATAAGGCTCTTTTAAGCCAAGGTCACGGCTGACTGTGAGCATACCCTCTTTGCCAACGGCAGCGCCCACATCCAGCTTTCCGTTTTCTTTAAGAGGCAGGTCAATATTAGGATTTTCAAGGTAACCCCGCACATTGCCCTCGTTATCCGACACAGCGATTATGGTGCCTATTGGCCCACCGCCGTTTATGCGAACGGTAAGGCTTGCATCCGGCTCTTTTAAAAGGTTTCCCATGATGGATGTTGCACAGAGAGTTCTGCCAAGGGCGGCTGTGGCAACAGGGCTTGTCCCATGAAGGCTTCTTGCCTTTTCGACAAGATTCCGACCGTTTATTGCGGAGATTTTTGCAAAACCGTCTTTTGTAACGGCACGAATTATTTCATCCATTTTTATCTCATCCTTTTGTCTTACAATATAAATTAAACTTGTTTGCCATAAAATCAGGCAAAGGAAACTTTACAAAAGCCTTCACTTTTGCATGGGCTTAATGGGGAGTGTTCTCTGCACTTATAAAAACCCTGCCCAGCTCTGAATGCGGCCCTCCGGATATTATTTCAGCATTTTTAAAGCCTGCCTTCAATAGCAGGGCAAGAAGCTTTTCTGGCTCGTGGGCATACTCAATATGCTCTTCAAAGGAGCGACGCCAAAGCTTTCCTTTGCGAGTGAAGATGTCCATACCATAAAAAAGGGCGTCTTCCGTCTCGTCAAAATCCGCCCGCCATAGGCAGAGCTTATCCTCATCCTCGTCAACAAAGGTGAAGCCATCAAGAGAGCGAAGCCTTTCCGGAGAGTTAATGTCAAAAATTAAAATCCCGTCCGGTTCAATAAAAAGATGAAGAAGTCTGAAAAGCTCCGGCAAGTCCTTCGGCGGAAGATAGTTTACAGCATCAAGACAAGATACGGCGGCATCCACAGTTCCGTAAAGGTCAATCTCTATCATAGACTGACATAAAAAAAGCGGCGGAGTTACACCGGAAAGCTCTCCCGCTTTTTCCTGAGCAATGCTTAGCATATCAGGTGAGGAATCCGCCGCTATAAGCTCGTAACCCCGCTGTGCCAAAATGCAGCTTAAAGTTCCTGTGCCGCAACCGAAATCCAGAATGCTTTTTATTTTACCTGAGTGTTTTTTGAACCGAGCCTCATAAAAGTTTGCAAAATCCTTATAATTAACATCATCTGTAAGTCCGTCATAAAGGGGGGCTAAAAAATTATAAGCACTCATAAATAAATCCTTTCCCAAATACAAAGCCTTATACTATGGAAAAGCCATCATTAGCCGCAGCTTTTCCCCAAGGAGAAATAACCGCAAAACGACCATATAATATGGCCGTTTTGTAATATTAATAGCCTATCTCATAGTAAGCTTTAGGAAATCGAAAAGACTATTTCCCCTCGTTTTCCTGAGCCGCAAGACGCTTAAAAACACAGGCATAACCATCGTTTCCGTATTGCAGGCTGCGGTTCACCCTACTTATGGTGGCGCTGGATGCACCGGTTTTTTCAAGAATTTCGTTGTAGATGCAACCCTTATCCAAAAGGGAGGCAACCTGATACCGCTGCTCCATTGCCTGAAGCTCGGTTATAGTGCAAAGGTCCTCAAAAAAATTTACACATTCTTCAAGGTTCTTGAGAGTGAGGACAGCCTTATACATTTCGTAATTGCGGGGCTTTTTGCTTTGCTTATTCATTAAAGCACCACCTTTTTATATTATGGTAAGCCGTTTCCGGCAATTTGTAACAAAAGTATGCCGTTTTTTAAACTTACGGCACATTCTTATTTTACAGCAGTGAGGCACTAAAGTAAAGCCCAAAATTGTGCCTTGCAAATATGGCTGTATTGCTGTAAAATAAAAACATGAAATAAAGGGCGTTCAATAGTTTTTATCTATAAGTATTAAGAAAAACAGGTTTAAATAAACATATCTTGCAAAATTCAAGCTTTTACTTTTTAAATTAACCCAATGTATATGATTTTCTTAGCTTAACTGCTTTGTTTGCCTTTTTAGCATATCCTATTATTAAAGGAGGGATTTGTTATGGACAAAATTCTTATAATATGGACATTGGTTATAGTTTTATCTCTGGTGCTTGAAGGGGCAACAGCAGGACTTACTTT
>JAAYFX010000090.1 GCA_012728025.1 Clostridiales bacterium | reverse complement strand
CCAAAGGTTGGCGCCCGTATAATGAGCCTTACAAGCCCCGAAAATAAAATGAGCAAATCAGACCATGATGCCGGCGGCTGCATCTATCTTATGCAAAAACCCGAGGAAATCATGAGGCTGTTTAAACGGGCTGTCACAGATAGCGACTCCTGCGTCCGCTATGATGTTTCCGAAAAACCCGGAGTGTCTAATCTAATGCAAATATATTCTGCCGCCACAGGAAGCAGTTTTGAATCCATAGAAAATGAATTTTCCGGCAGGGGCTATGGGGACTTTAAACTTAAAGTCGGTGAGTCCGTAGTCGAGCTTTTGCGCCCCATACGTGAGGAGGCCGAGCGCCTTCTTGCCGATAAGGTCTATCTTGAGGAAACCTATAAAAACGGTGCGGATAGGGCCTCTTTAACTGCTGAGCACACAATACGCAAGGTTTATAAAAAGCTTGGCTTCATCGCAAAATAGCCCCGTTTTTTAATTGCCGAATTTTTGGCATTGAAAGGACATTTCACCATGCCTATAAATACAGAGCTTGCAGTAAACATTCTGCTTACAATTTTAGTTGCTTTTATAATAAGTTTTGCCGCCACGCCCATAGTCAAAGCCTTTGCTAAAAAGGTCGGGGCCATTGATGTGCCCCTTGAAGCAAGGCGTGTCCACGACCACCCCATTCCCCGTATGGGCGGCCTTGCCATCTTTCTTGGCTTTTTGCTTAGTGTGCTGCTGTTTGTGGACATAGACAAACAGCTTCAAGGGGTTTTGCTTGGCTGTGTCATCATAGTCACCGTAGGCGCTGTTGACGATGTTGTCAGTTTAAACGCTTGGGTGAAGCTGGTTTTTCAAATAATTGCCGCTTTTGTGGCTGTTTTACACGGCGTGAAAATAGAAATTTTAATGAACCCCATATTCTGGAGCTCGTCCGATTACTGGGTTTTGGGGTTTATGTCCATACCAATCACAGTTATATGGATTGTGGGCATAACAAATTCCGTAAACCTTATAGACGGGCTAGACGGGCTTGCTGTGGGTGTTTCTGCCATAAGCAGCCTCACCATGCTTGTTATTGCTGTTTTTGTGGCAGACTTAAGCGTTGCTTTAGTTTTAGCGGCCCTCCTTGGGGCCTGTGTGGGCTTTATGCCCTATAACTTCAACCCTGCCAAAATTTTTATGGGAGACACAGGCTCTCTGCTTTTGGGCTATGTGCTTTCAACCATGTCGATTTTAGGACTTTTTAAGTTCTATGCCCTCGTGTCCTTCGCTGTACCCCTTCTTGCAATTGCAGTGCCCCTGCTTGATACAGTTTTTGCCATAATCCGTCGTGTTTTACGGGGGCAAAGCCCCTTTCATCCAGATAGGGGGCATTTTCACCACAGGCTCATAGACATGGGATTAAACCAAAAGCAGGCTGTCGCCATACTTTATTCAATAAGCGCTGTTTTGGGTCTAGTCGCTGTTTTAATAACCACCAGCGGCACAATTAAGGCTCTTATATTCCTTTTGGGCTTTTGTCTTTGCGCTTTTCTCTGGGCATTTATCTATGGAAAGCTTCAAGGCTTTTCCGGCGGGCTGGCCACTAAGAAAAAGTCCCATGACGCATCAGCCGCCTTTATAAGTACATCTGAGCAAAATACGTCCGGCAACGGACAGAATGGGGAGGTAAGAGATGAAAAAAATTAAGGTTCTCTCCGTTTTCGGAACCCGACCCGAGGCAATAAAAATGGCTCCTTTGGTACTGGAGCTTGCTTCAAGGCCGGAAATTATAAGTCAAGTCTGCGTAACAGCCCAGCATAGGCAAATGCTGGACGGTGTGCTTTCCACCTTTGGCATAAAGCCGGATTTTGACCTTGACATTATGCAGTCCGGTCAAAGCCTCCATGACATAACGGCTCGTGTTTTACAAGGTCTAAGCCCCGTTTTAAAAAGCGAAAATCCTGACCTTGTCCTTGTTCATGGTGACACAACAACAACCTTCTCGGGGGCCTTGTGTGCCTTTTATGAAGGTGTGCCCGTGGGCCATGTGGAGGCAGGGCTTCGCACCTTTGACAGAAATTCGCCATTTCCCGAGGAAATGAACCGCTGTATGGTGGGAAGGCTTTCTCAGTATCACTTCTCTCCTACGTCACAAAATGCACAAAACCTTCACAATGAAGGCATAAATGAAAATATTTTTATAACTGGAAACACTGTTATCGACGCCATGGCTTACACTGTCGGAGACGGCAGCTTTAAAACGCCGGCCTTAAAAGAGCTTGATTTCAATTCCCGTCAGGTTATAACCCTAACCTGCCATAGGCGTGAAAATTACGGTGAGCCTATGGAGAATATTTTCCGTGCTGTTTCACGGATAGCCTCGGATTTTCCGGAGGTTACATTCGTCTACCCTGTGCATTTAAGCCCCTATGTCAGGGAAACAGCGGAAAAGTTTCTTGGGGATAGACCAAACATTTCCCTTATAGAGCCACTGGACGCCTTGGAAATGCATCGCCTTATGGCAAAAAGCTTTTTCATAATGACAGATAGCGGCGGCCTGCAAGAGGAGGCTCCCGCTCTGGGTAAGCCTGTTTTGGTGCTGCGCCGAGAAACCGAGCGCCCCGAGGCTGTTGCCGCCGGCACAGTGGAGCTTGCCGGCGTTGAGGAAAACCGCATCTACGAGCTTGCCCACAGGCTTCTTACAGAGCCTTCCGCCTATGAGCGTATGGCAAGAGCTGTTAACCCCTATGGGGACGGCTTGGCTTGCAAGCGCATAGCAGATGCTATTTTGTTCGGCTTCGGTCTGTCGGATAAGCGCCCTGAGGACTTTCGCCCATGAATAAGAAGCTTATTTATGCTTTGATAGCCGCCATTGCCCTAACGGTTATTATCGTAATCTTAAGCACTGTCGGCTCTGTAAGGCAAACTCCTTCCATAAACCTTCCCTCTCCGGATTCCCAAGGAGGCAGTGCAAATGCCGATAGTGACATCGGCGTTCTCGGCGTTACAAAGGATACGGTTCAGACTGTTCTTTCAAAGCTAAGCAAGGTGGAGAGTTTTTCACGCAGTTATACTGTCACCACCTATTGGCAGGGGGGGGAAAGCGAGGAATCCATAAACTATTGGCAAAAGGGAAAGAATATCAGGATGAGTCTTTCCCGAAACGGCTATGTTAAAAACACCCTTATAGCAGACGATAAGCTTTACTTTTGGTATGACTCTGTGGATAAAATAAACGAGACGGAAATAAAAGAAGAAAGCCTTGCCTCAACAGACCGTTATGCAAGGCTTATCAGCTACGAAGAGCTTTTGGAAAGCGGCATAGCTGATATAAAAGATGCGGGCTATATTGAAAAGCTTGGTGAACCATGTATATTTGCTGAATATGTTGGTTCAGATAATTATGTAAACCGAGTATATATATCCGTCAGCTCCGGACTTCTGTTGGCCTATGAAAGATATGAGGGCTCAAAGCTTGCCGTTTCTATGGAGGCTGAATACACAGACCTTTCAACTCCCTCGGATGATATATTTGCCCCGCCTGCCTAAATTTCAGTTTTCAACAGCTTAAATAAACAGCATTATCCCTGCTATAAGCAAAAACTCTATGTCCCCGCTCTCTTTATATAAAAGGTAGAGGACAGCTATAAGCACCAAATCCTCCACATCGGGGACTGCTTTTTTAACTTTGGATAATATACCTCCCAAACCGTCGAGAATTCCGGCAGACCCCGACGGTTTTTTGTATTCCGCCCTTCCGGATATGTCATCGGAAGCTTCAGAAGCGGCAATGAAGGCAGATATGGGCTGAGGTTTTGGGATAAAATCCGGCTCGGGTATATGCTCTACCCTGCCGGTTTTGGCATCATACCTGTTCATTTTATGACCATTCCTTCCCGCCGCTATTTATGGCACAAAACCAAATTGAATGGTCAGAATTTGTGCAAGCAGCATTGTTTCAAGCAGGGCCTTTGCGGACTTTTATTAAACAAAGCTTTAATAAACCCAAGCTTTAGCCCCCCTTGCTAATAAACACAGAACCAGCAACTCTCATCACCTTAGCTGCCTTCATTGCCATATCCAGCTTGCCCCTGCGCTTTTCGGAAAGCCAAGGCTTCATAGCTTCTAAAAGCTGGGTCTTATCACGAGAGGATTTATTAGAGCCTCCCAAAAGCTTGCCGGCGGCCGAGGCAAGCCCTTCAGGCAGGTTTGAAAGCCCCGACATAAGCCCGTCTAAGGAGGCTCCGGCAGAGATGCCTGCCTCCTCTGCCGGTTCCTGATTTTCCTGAGGATTTGAGTTTTCTCCGCCTAAAAAAGTTCCTGCCAACTCCATCACCTTTTTCATCTGTTCGGGATTTGACAGAACACCGTTTATCATATCCTCGATATTATCCATGGCAGGAACCTCCTAAAACTATTTTTTACCGAAGCTCTCGCTTACCTTTTTTACAAAAGCCTTCCCGTCCTCCGTTGACATCACCTGATTTAAAATACGGCTTAGGGTTTCTTGGTCCCCTTCCATGGCCGCCTTTTTAAGCTCTTTGCCATCAACCATTTTGCTGATATTTTTTCCTTCTTTGGAGTTTACAAGGCTGTCTGCAGCTCCCTTTTTCCCGCCGGTGAGAAGCTCCTTGCTCATTTTTTCAAAATTATTCATCTCACGCCTCCTAAAACCGGTTTTCAATTTAGTATATTCATTTTCAAGCTTTTGGTTACAAATACCTTAAAAGAAGCTATTAAAAAGGAGGGTTCTCATGAAGCTTGCCGTTTTTTCCGATTCCCACGGAAGCCCTGAAAAAATGCTTGAAGCAATTAGAGTCTCCAATCCTGAGCTTATAATCCACCTTGGTGACTCTCAGGGGGATATATCCGAAATAAAAAAGCAGTTCCCCCAAATTCCGCTAAAGGCGGTTAGGGGAAACTGCGATATGTCTATAAATCTTCCTAAAGCCGAAATCTTGACACTTTGCGGCTTTAAACTGTTTTTGACTCATGGGCATTTACACTCGGTTAAAAGTGGTCTGTCCCTGCTGTACACCGAAGCAAAAAACCTTGGTGTTCATGCCGCCTTATACGGCCATACTCATATGGCGGATGTCCGTATGGAGCAGGGTATATATCTCATAAACCCCGGCTCCTGCGGCTATGGGGCTGGCCCAAGCTATGCTGAAATATATTTGGATGAAAAGCGTGGGGTTATCCCCCGAATTCTGAGCTTATAGATTCATTATTCTCCCTGCCCCTCCGGTTCCGGAGGGGATGTCGGAGTTGGTGGGGGCGCAGGTGTAGGTGTTGGAGTAGGTGCAGGTGTAGGTTCTTTTTTAAGCTGGAACACCGCATATATGGTGTGGTCCCCTGTGACCTTCGTAAAAGTATATGTGGACACAGCCCCTATGCTTGTTCCGTCTACCTTAAGCTCCCGTATCTCATATCCGGAATCCGGCGTTATTGTGAAGGTCTGGTCTTTACCCTCCTCCACTATTATAAGACCCTTGGGACTTATGCTGCCGCCTATTCCCGCTGTTACCGTTATCGTATGTCCCGCAGGTGAGGGTGAAGGCTCCTCTCCCTTTGACACGGTTACAGTTACTATATCTCCCTTTTGAAGCTTTGCCCCCTCAAGGGGATTTTGGGAAACCACTCTGCCCTGATTTACCGGACTGAATATATCTTCCGCCCTTGTGGCTACAAGACCTGCCTGAGTGATTTCCTTAAGAGCCTGCTCATAGGTTTTGCTTAAAACATTTGGCACAGTGACATATTCTGTCTCTGTGGACGATTCCCCCTTGTCCTCCGGACCTTTTGATATGGTTAATATCACAAGCTCCCCGTCTTTAAGCTTTTTGCCCTCTTTAACGCTCTGTCTGATAACGGTTCCCTCAAGGGTTTCGTCACGCTCAAGCATGGTTTCAACTTTTATCCCCATGGATTCAAGCAGCATTACGGCTGTGGCATCAGTCTGGCCTACAAGCTGGGGCATTCTGTTTATCTGGTCCTCGTTTTTGTTAAAATTAAAAAGTCCGCTCATTATGGATATAACAAGAGTAAGCAGTGCTATAAGGGCAACTGCCGCCACCGCAAGCTGCTTTTTCAGACTGTTCGGTCTTTTATCTCCCCCTCCCCCATGGCGGCTTTCCTGTCTATGGGCAGAAGAAACAGGCCGTGGCGGGGCACTCTTATGAACCGGCGGGGGGGCTGTTTGCTGGGGAGTTGTTTTAAAAACTTGAGTTTCATCTGTCTGCTGCGGGTTTAATACCCTTGTGTTAAACAGGTCGTCATTATCCAAAGGCTGTTGGTTTTCAGAAAAAGCCGCACCATTATCGGTCTGGGGCGAATCCGGAGTTTCGCCATCCGATAATATGTAGTACATAGCACCGCAGTTGGGGCACATACCAAGGTCAGCATCCATGCTCTTGCCGCATTTTTTGCAATTTATCATTCTCATTTTTTAACCTCCAAACAGCTTGCTTCTTTCCGCTGCTTTCTTCCTTTGAAGCAGGCCATCTTTTGAACATTTTAAATTCGTATCTCACTCAAATTAAAGCCGCTTATCCTAATGCACATCCCCCTCAGGCAAAAGCAGCCTTATTTTAAACGCATTTTAATCATACAGTTTATATAAAAGACATTTTACCACAGGCTATCAGGCATTTCAAACAAGATATGCAAATAAAACGCATGGATAAAATTTGCTTTCCTATAAAGTATATAATATATCATCGCAGAAAAACATAAAATCCCGCAAAGGAGGCTTTCGCCTATGAAAACTGCACTTGTAACCGGCGCTTCAAGGGGCATCGGCGCTGCTATTGCCCGAACTTTAAAAAGGGAGGGCTTTAAGGTTTATATTAATTACAATCAAAGTCATGACAAGGCCGCAGCCCTTGCAAAAGAGCTTTCCGCCCTTGCGGTAAAGGCCGATGTATCCGATATGAATGAGGTTCAACATATGTATGACGAAATCGGAGGGGTAGATGTTCTCGTCTGCAACGCCGGAATTTCCGAATACGGTCTTTTTTCGGATATGAGCCATGAAGCATGGCAAAAACTTTTTGCCGTTAATGTAGATGGGGCATATAATTGCATTCAGTGCGCTCTTCCCCATATGATAGGCCAAAAAAACGGGGCAATCATCAACATATCCTCTGTCTGGGGCCTTTGCGGGGCCTCCTGCGAGGCTGCGTATTCCGCCTCTAAGTCTGCCCTCATAGGGCTTAGCCTTGCCCTTGCAAAGGAGCTGGGGCCTTCTGGGATAAGGGTTAACTGCATTGCCCCTGGGGTTATAGAAACGGATATGCTCTCCTCCTTTACAGAAGCCGATAAAGAGGCTCTGCGCTGCGAAACCCCCTTGGGGCGCTTGGGAAGGCCCTCGGATATAGCGGAGCTTTGTGCCTTTCTCGCCTCCGATAAGGCAGACTTTATAACAGGTCAGGTCATAGCATCCGATGGTGGCTTTGCCTTGTAAGCTTTCCTTTGTTTCCCTTCGATTTTACTTTAATCTTATAAAAATGTTTTTACAAAAACCCCTTCAGCTTACGGCTGGGGAAAATAAAATTATAAGGGCTTGAGAGACTATATTCTCCAAGCCCTTAATCTATCAGCACCTTTATGCGCAAAGCTGCTTTCTAAGTTGCTTTCAGTCTTTAAAAAGCTTCGAAAGCTCTGTTATATACCTTGGCAAGGCCCCTTCAAAATCCACCCCGTCACGGCCGGAGGTTTTTCGGATTAGTGAGCGGTCTATGCTGTCTGTAACCAACATAATGGCAAGCTCGATTGAGTTTTTAAGCCCCGCTCCCCGCACAAAAAGAGCTGAGAACGCCGAAGAGAACAAGTCCCCCGTACCATGAAAAACTCCCTGTCTCAGATGGCTGTATGAAAAAAACTTTTCGCCGGTTTTATTATCGATAGCGGTGGCTCCAATGCTGTCATGTGTGGGCTTAACGCCGGTAAGCACAATAGCACCCCCGCAAATTTCCGATAGAGCCTTCAGAAGAGAATCTATATATTCTTCGGAATGGGGGCCTTCTTCGTAAGGAATCCCTGTCATAAAAGCCGCCTCGGTTATATTGGGCGTCAGTATATCCGCTTTTTGTGAAAGCTGTGCAAAGGCTTTTGCCATCTTATCGTCAAAACCGGAATAATATTCGCCGTGGTCTGCCATTACAGGGTCAACAATAACCTGTGTCACGTCGCTTTTTATAATTTCAATGGCCTGCTCCAAAAGCTTTGCCTGACCGGCAGAGGCAAGATAGCCTGAATAAATACCGTCAAACTCGATTTTTTCCTTTTTCCAATGATGGGCGATGGGCAGCATTTCATCTGACAGGTCTTTGAAGGTGAAGCCCTCGAAGCCACCGGTGTGAGTTGATAAAAGGGCTGTGGGTATACATGAGCATTCAACGCCGCTTGCCGATATAATTGGCAGCGCAACCGTTAATGAACACTTCCCATATCCGGAAATGTCGTGTACAGCCGCTATCCTCTTTAGTTTTTCCATTTTACTTACCTCTGTTTCCTTTGGCTGTTCCGGTTTTATCTTCTGCCCTCTCCTGCTTCACACGATGAAAAACAAGGACAGCCCCAATATTTCCGTTGGACAGCACTTTGGCTTATCTTTTTAAATGTCGCCAATTTTTCTTATCTGTCATATATTATAACAGCTTTATGTTCTCATGCAAAATACTAAAAAATTTTTATGTAATTTAGTCATATTTTCATGCGCTAAAGTACAAATTATTAACTGCGCTTACAAAGCTGTGCCGGAAAGAAGGGACAAAATGCCCAAATGGGATTATATCCGCAAAATATCAGCCTGCGGAGACCGTTATGGCAACAAGGGCGGTATACATGATTTGCTGGACTGGTGCCAAAAATCCTGTACCTTAGATGTAAGCGAATCGGAGGCAAGGCTGTTTTACGAACTTATAAGCGTTATTAAATATACAGAAGAAAACCAAAAACAAATTAAAAGTAAAAAATGAAGATACTCCCCCTGTTGATATAAGCTCCCCAAACTACATAGCTAAAACATAAAGCTGTGGGTAAGAGGAGCTTATATTTTAATGTTACATAAGAAAAGGTTGTGACCAACGCACAATTAGCTAAAATCAGCACATATAATAATATTGATGCAAAGCTTTTTACAGCAAGCCGAAGGCTTCCATTTTTAGCCCACTGTCTCATAGGGCCAATCTATAATTCCCCCCATGTCATAAATGTTTGTATAGCCCATTGCGGCAAGATTTTCTGCCGCTGCCGCACTGCGTATACCGCTTCGGCAATAGACCAAAATCAAAGCGTTTTTATCCGCAAGTTCATCCTTCGCCCGAGCATCCAGTTCATAATCGGGAATTAAAAGCGCATTTTCCAAATGACCTTCCTCAAACTCCTCCGGTGTGCGCACATCCAAAATCAGCGCCTTATCATTTTCGTCTATGATGGCCTTTGCCTCTGCGGCAGAAATTGTTGCATAGCTGCTTTTAACCATTTGCTCGCCTCCTGTGCATCCTGTTAAAATAACCATTAACAGTGTTATAAGAATTAGGGTTTTTTTCATTTTGCCCCTCCTCATCCGCAAAAATCCTAGACCCGCCTTATTGCGGTTTTTCTTATTTTATCAGTTTTTCCCCCAGAAAAAAGAGATTTAGTCTCATTTCGGCAAATATTTTCAAACAGTGCTTGCAATATTTTCAAAAACCTGTTTACCTATTGACAAGGGCTTTTATTTTATAGTATCCTATTAATAATGTTTACTGATAGTTGGCTTTGTATATACCTTGGAAGGAGCTGCCTGTATGCGCCTTAAAATCATTCTGCTCACAGGGCTTGGCTTTTTGTCTCTGACAATGGGCACCATTGGGCTTTTTCTCCCCATTTGGCCTACAACGCCCTTTGTTTTAGCCTCTGCCGCCTGTTTTTCCTCCAGCCCTCGCCTGCGAGTCTGGCTTCTGCGGCTGCCCTTTTTTAAAGACCATATTGAAAACTATACCAGCCGGAGGGGGCTTTCCCGAAAAGTTGTAATCCAAAGCCTTAGCTTTCTTTGGGGGATGCTTTTGCTTTCCATGGCACTGCTTAAGTCGCTTTGGCTCTGCCTTTTACTCATAGCAGTTGGCACCGCTGTAACAATCCACATTCTTTGGATGGCAAAGGCAAAAGAAAAAGAAGGGAAGCATGACAAATGAAACGGGTTTTTGGTTTATTTGAAGGAGTTTTTGACGGGCTGTATTTAACCTCGGCTCTGGGCCTTGGCCTTTATCTGCTGGTTAGCGGCGGCGGGATTGCCCGTTGTCTTGGGGGAATTATGGCCCTAGTGCTTGTTGGGGGCGACGCTTTTCACCTTATCCCCCGAATGGCTGTCATAGCCGGCAGGGATGAGGAAAAGCTTAGACCCGCTCTGGGCAGAGGCAAGCAGATAACCTCAATTTCCATGACGGTATTTTATCTTTTGCTCTGGCAACTGGGGCTTTCCCTTTTTTCTCCGAAGCCTGCCATGGGCTTATCTTATCTTGCCTACGGCCTTGCCGCCCTGCGGATTTTCCTCTGCCTTTTACCCCAAAACGGCTGGCAAAAGCGCTATCCGCCTCTGTCTTGGGGGATTTTGCGAAACATTCCTTTTTTCCTTTTGGGACTTCTTGTTTCTGCCCTGTTTTATATGAATAGAGCCGCCGTTTCTGGTCTTTCCCTCATGTGGCTTGCCATACTTTTAAGCTTTGCCTTTTATCTGCCCGTTGTGCTTTGGGCAAACAAAAACCCAAAGGTGGGCATGTTTATGCTGCCCAAAACCTGTGTGTATCTTTGGATGCTGGCAAGCTTCCTCTCTTTATAGAGGGCTTGCCCATCCTTTACGATAGAAATATTGCAAAACAGAAAGGAGCTAGAGATGAGCGAGTATAAGAAACTAACTAATGAGGTCGGTGCGCCGGTTGCCGACAACGAGAACGCCATCACAGCAGGCCCCCGTGGACCCGTCGTAATGCAAGACGTTTGGATGATGGAAAAAATGGCCCACTTCAACCGCGAGGTTATCCCCGAGCGCCGTATGCATGCCAAAGGCTGGGGCGCTTACGGCACCTTCACCGTTACCCACGACATCAGTCAATACACCAAGGCAAAGGTTCTCCAGTCCGGCACCGTCACAGAGACTTTCACCCGTTTTTCCACCGTTGCGGGAGAGCGTGGGGCGGCAGACTGCGAGCGGGACATTAGAGGTGTTGCCACAAAGTTCTACACCGAAGAGGGCAACTGGGACTTAGTGGGAAACAACACCCCCACCTTCTTTATTAGAGACGTACATAATTTCTCTGACCTTAACCGTGCTGTCAAGCGTGACCCACGCACAGGCAGGCGCAGCGCTCAGAACAACTGGGACTATTGGACCCTTCTGCCCGAAAGCTTCCACCAGCGCACCATAGTGATGAGCGACCGTGGCATCCCCGCCTCCTTCCGCAATATGCACTTTTTCGGAGAACACACATTTTCCTTTTATAATGAAAAAAATGAGCGCTTCTGGTGCAAATTCCACTTTAAAACCCAGCAGGGCATCAAAAACCTAAGCAATGAAGAAGCGGCGAAAATCAACGGAATGGACAGGGAATACCATGGCAAGGACCTTTATGATGCCATTGAAAAGGGTGACTTCCCCAAGTGGACACTTTATGTTCAAATTATGACCGAGGAACAGGCCAAAAATCACTATGAGAACCCCTTTGACATCACCAAAATCTGGCCCCACGGGGAGTATCCTTTGATTGAAGTTGGCGTTCTTGAATTAAACCGCAACCCCGAAAACTACTTTGCGGAAGTTGAGCAGGCCGCCTTTACCCCCGCCCATGTGGTGCCCGGTATCGGCTTTAGCCCCGACCGTTTCCTTCAGGGCAGGCTCTTTTCCTATGGAGATGCCCAGCGTTACCGCCTAGGGGTGAACCACAACCACATCCCCGTAAACCGTGCCAAGGTTGAGGTTAACGAATATCACAGAGACGGCGCCATGCGCACAGACGGAAACTATGGCGGCGCTCCTGCATACAGCCCCAACAGCTATGGCTATTGGACTGCCCAGCCCGAGGTTTCCGAGCCGCCCATGGATATAACAGGTGCCATGTGGCGCTATGACCCCAAGGACGACCCCACAGACGATAATTTCCGTGCCGGCGGCAACCTCTGGCGGATTTTAGCCGAGAATAAAAAAGAAATACTCATCGCAAACACCGCAGGAGACATTGCCCCCTGCACTGTAAACATCAAATACCGCCATGCTGTTCACTGCTATCTGGCAGACTCTGAATACGGTGAGCGCTTTGCCAAGGCGGCAGGACTTGACATGGAAAAGGTTAAGGAGCTTTCAAAGCTTGACCATAAGGGTCTTGTTCAGGCAACCCTCTCCGAAACCATGTAGCAATGGTGAAAACCGTCTGTTTCATTACATGATACCACAGACTCTTTGAAGAGCTATGCGCCGACTGTCAGAAAAAGGCTCATGAGGATTAAAAAACTTTCGGTTTTCTTTCAGAGTATCTATCCGCAAAAAGTAAAAACCGTTTAATATAAGCCCCTCTTGCCCACAGCTTTATGTTTTTGGCTATGTGGCTTGAGGGGCTTATGTTTTTATTCGGCGTATAGGAAAAAGTCAAGCCGAAAAGCCTGTTGGCCGTTGAAGCTTATTTGGATGGCTATTTTAAATTCTAAACAAAAAGGGAGAAACCAGACTAAAAATCCGATTTCTCCTTTTTGCAATCTTGGTTTATAGGATGGAGTATCAAAGGCTTTTATGCACTCTTACTATACTTTCCATTGACTTTATCTAAAAAGAGCTTTATAATTTATCGGCGAGTAAGTTGAATGACCGCGGGCATAAGGCGAAAGCCTGTGCGTGAGGAAAGTCCGGGCTCCATAGGGCAAGGATAGCGGGTAACGCCCGCCGAAGGCGACTTTAGGACAAGTGCAACAGAAATATACCGCCGTGTCTTCCATCTCTCAATCGCATCAAAGCCAGCTTTGATGCGAAGAGGATGAGCCACGAAGCGGCGAAGGTCGGTCACTTGTGACTGGCCTTCGCTGAGCGTAGTGCGCGACGACGAGGTAAGGGTGGAAAGGTGAGGTAAGAGCTCACCCAACGGCGTGGAAGCGTCCGTTGCTGTAAACTCTATCCGGAGCAACACCGTGGAAGGACAATAGGCTGACCCGGCCGTCCTTGGGAGGTGGCTTGAGCGTATTGGCAACGATACGCCTAGATAGATGGTCATTTTTAACAGAATCCGGCTTACAGACTTACTCGCCCTATAAAAAACCATTCCGCAAACAAAGCTTGCGGATTTTCTCCATAAATCAAAGGTCGCGCCCATTAGGACGCGGCCTTTATTATTCACCCTTATACTTTCTTCTCGTGGCTATGCCACCTCTTATGTGGCGTTGGGCCTTGTTGTATTCAAGCAGCTCTTTCACCTGTAAGTACAAGGGTCTGTTAGTATAGCAAAGCCTTTCCGTCAAGTCCTTATGTACGGTAGATTTCGAAATTCCAAATTTTTTTGCGGTTGCTCTGACGGTAGAGCTATTTTCTATGATATAGTTTGCAAGCTCGCAGGCTCTCTCTTCTATGTTATCTCTCACAAGACATCCCTCCCGGAAAATTTGTTTCCGTAGAACATCCTATGCGATAGAGCCTGACCTATATTACATTTTCAATATATTATAGTTTTCTCATATATCTGCCCGCTTTTATGCCATAAGATAGATTTACATAAATATTTAAAATAACAGATAACCAGGGAGTTATGAACACTCTCCACAGGGTTTTCAACAGCAATTTACGCCTGTATGCCTATAATTCGAGCATTTTTTACATTTTTATACAAATGCTG
>JAAYFX010000089.1 GCA_012728025.1 Clostridiales bacterium | reverse complement strand
GGAGTCCTTAAAATAGCGCTCGGCCTTCTTAGTGTCAAAGCACTTTGACTTTCCAAAAATCTGAATGTTCACAATACCCTCTCCAGAAACTCAAATAAATTATAATAAAAAATATCCCGCACCAAGTCCTCGTTCCAGTTTTTTTGAAGCATGGCTTCATATATCATATCATAGCTTTCTATGCCAGTCATGCCCTCGGGCAAATTTTCTATGCCGTCTAAGTCTCCTCCAAGGCAAAGAGCCTTTTCTCCGCCTAAAGCCAAAAAATGTTCCGCATGATTTAAAACATCCTCTATCCCCGCCTTGCCCCCGTCGTTTAGAAAATCAGGACAAAGGTTAAGCCCTGCTATACCTCCCTGTCTTACAAGCTCAGAAAACTGGGCATCCGTCAGGTTCCGAGGGTTATCGCAAAGCGTTTTCGAGTTTGAGTGTCCGGCAATAAGGGGTCTTTTCGCAATTTCTGCAGTGTCCCAAAAGGTCTGCTCCGAAGCATGAGACAGGTCAACGGCAATCCCAAGCTCCTGCATTTTAAGAACATATTCCCTGCCCACCTGTGTAAGTCCCGCACCGACTAGTCCATTTGCCGCACCGCATACAGCATTATCGTAATTCCAACATAGGTTTATAGACCTTACGCCTTTTTTATAAAAATGCTCCAGCCTGTCCGGATTACAGCCTAAAAGCTCTGAGCCTTCCACAGCTATAAATGCTGCTGCTTTCCCCTTCAAGGCCGCTTCTCTTGCATCATCAATATCTCTACATAGGATAAGCATATCTTTATTTGTCTCGAATTCAGATAAAAGCAGCTCTAAAAGTCCTTCTCCCAGTTCTGAAAGCTCTTCTATCGGAAGGTCGGCATCATAGTTTCCATTTGATATATCTGTTCCTAAGGGGCGGGTGAAAACAGCAAAAATCTGGGCATAGGGTGAAAAGCGAAGCCCTCTTTTAAGGTCGGTATGGTATGCGTTTTCACGAATTGAGCCGCCTTTGCTTTGCACAAGGCTTATTGTGTCACAGTGGGCGTCGAATAAGGCAATCCCCATATTCATAAACCTCCCTTTATCTTAGATAACAGTTTATAACATTATGCTCCATGGCGCAAGTAGCGAAAAATAAAAATCCCCCTGCCATGGCATAAATGTGCCGTAGCAGGGGGTTGACTTTGATATTCAGGAAACTTAGATAATCATCCTTACTCGCTTACTTGTATTTCCTTGAGGAAAAACTCTGTTCCGCTTAAAATGTCTTTATCAAAGCTTCCGCATTTGGGGCAATAGCCCTCCCTTTGAACAACGTTGAATATGGTTTCACATTTGCTGCATTTGGCATTTCCGGGTATGGTTTCTATGATGAGCTTTGTGTCTTCCATACCGCTTCCATCAATTGCGGCAGGGTAGCACTCCTCAATAAATCTGGGAACAACGGGTGACAGCTCACCTATCTGCAAAACGATGGCATCAACCTTATCTATTCCCTCGTCCTCAGCAATTTTTTTAACCATATTGACTACTTCTATTACAATTCCAAGCTCATGCATTATAATTCCTCGCCTATTTCCGGCCTAAGCCTTTTTGGCAAATGCGTCCTTTACCTTCCTGACAGCTATCTTACCCTGACGCTTTATCATGGTTTTAACTACTATGGGCTTCATCTTTTCAAAGGATACGCCCTCACCGTCATAAACCCTCTCTAAGTGGATTGCGTCGAACTTGCACTTCGTTGTGCACTGGCCACAGCCAACACACATATATTCGTCCACTATGGCAGCGCCGCAACCGAGACAGCGCTCGGTTTCCTTCTTCATCTGCTCCTCGGTAAAGGTCATGCGGGTGTCCTTAAATGACCTTTCATTTTCGGGATTGTGGCCTGCTGTCTGACGGGGAGTGTTGTCAAAACCGGAAACAATGACGCTGGATTTATCCAGTGAGCAATACTCACGTCTGTCACGTCCGAAGGTGAGGGTCTGGCCGGGCTGTACAAAGCGGTGGATGGAGATGGCACCCTGCTTACCTGCGGCAATCGCATCGATAGCAAACTTCGGCCCTGTGAAGGCGTCTCCGCCAACGAAGATGTCTTCCTCGTCGGACTGATAGGTAAAGTCGTCAGCGTTTGCTGTGTTTCCTCGGCCAAGCTGAACCTTACTGCCTTCAAGCAGCTTGCCCCACTGGATGGACTGACCAACAGACAAAAGCACATAGTCTGCCGCAACGGTTATGGTTTCGTTCTCGTCGTACTTGGGGGCAAATTTGCCGTTTTCAAATACGGAGACGCACTTTTTAAATTCAACTCCTGTGACCTTGCCGTTTTCGGTAATGATACGCTTGGGGCCCCAGCCGTTGTTGATGGCTATCTGCTCGGCTTTGGCTTCCTCGATTTCCTCGGGCAGGGCAGGCATTTCCTCTGCCGACTCAAGGCAGTACATACCCACATCTTCGCCACCCTGACGGATTGCCATGCGGGCAACGTCTATGGCAACGTTTCCGCCGCCTATTACGACGACCTTGCCGTTTACCTTTGTGTCCTTGCCAAGGTTTACATCACGAAGCAAATCAACGCCTACCATTACGCCTTGGGCATCTTCTCCCTCAAGGCCAAGCTTTCTTCCGCCCTGAGCGCCGATAGCCAGATAAAAGGCATTATAGCCCTGCTCACGCAATTCTTTTAAGCTCACATCCTTGCCGACTTCCACGCCGGTTTTAAACTCGACACCCATTTCACGCAGGATGTCAATTTCAGCGTTTACAACGTCCTTTTCAAGGCGGAAGTTGGGGATACCCAAGGTGAGCATACCGCCAAGCTTTTCCTCTTTTTCAAAAACGGTTACGCTATATCCGTCTATTGCCAGATAATATGCACAGGAAAGACCCGCAGGACCGGCACCTACAATAGCAATCTTCTTGTCGCTGTAATCGTGGCGCTTTTTGGGGATAAAGCGGGTTTCGGCATAAAGTTCCTTGTCAGCGATAAACTTTTTAATTTCGTCAATGGCGATGGGCTGGTCAATATCGCCTCTTGTGCATTCGCTTTCACAGCCGTGGGGACAGATACGTCCGCAGACTGCCGGCAGGGGGTTCTCCTGCTTAATAAGCTCTAGCGCCTCAAGGTATTTGCCCTGTGCCGCCAGCTTTATGTAGCCTTGAACGGCTATATGAGCAGGACAGGCAGTTTTACAGGGTGAAGTACCGGAATCCACAACGTTTTTACGGTTTATGCGGTAATCCTTATCCCATTTATCCTCATCCCACTTGTACTCCCGAGGGGTAACTGTGGTGGTTATGTCCTCAACAATCTTGCTGCTTGAGCAAAGCTTCTGGCCAAGCTGGATTGCGTTTGTGGGACAGTTTTCAACACACTGACCACAGGCAACGCAGTTTTCCTTGTCAACCCTTGCCACATAGTTTGAGCGGGACATATCGGTGTTTTTAAACATGGTGCTTGTACGCAGGGCATAACAGCCGCAGCCGCAGCAGTTGCAGATTGCGTGAGTTTTGCCGGAGCCATCGGTGTTGGGTATCTGGTGTACAAGGCCATTTTCTTCAGCCTTTTCTATGATTTCGTAGGCTTCTTCACGGGTGATTTCACGACCACGTCCGGTGCGTATATAATAGCCGGCGGCATCGTCGAGCTGGATGCACATATCTTCCTTCAGGTGTCCGCAGCCCTCGCCCATTATTTCTCTTGAGGTGCGGCAGGAGCAGTTGGATACGGAAAATTTAGTTGCCTTATCAAGATATGTGGATATTTCCTCATATGAACAGGCACGTGAATTGCCGTCAATAGCCTTTTCCACAGGAATAACACGCATAAGGCCTACACCTACTGGGAAGGCACCGGCGGATTTCGGCCCACGGATGCGCCCATAGGCTTCAAAAGCCTCAGCAATCTGAGGATACTTATAGGGCAGGGTGGGGTGGTTTACCATCATTTCCATGATGCCGGGAATCCATGATTCGTACCAAAACCTATCTACGCCGTCATCTTCTTTTTTTACAAAGCAGACGCCAATATCCGCAAGCTCATACAGGCAGCGCTCGGCTGTTTCCAAATCTGTGCCAGTGGCCTTGGCAATTTCCTCGGCGGATTTACGTACACGAAACTCCATACCCAGAGCGACAGTTGCCATTTCGTCTGTCATAACAGGCTCCAGAATCAGGTATTCTGGGTCTTCCCAGGTATAAGAAGCTGCCATACCTGATTTTTGCCCGTTCTTTTTGTTGCCAACCTTATTGGCAAACTTAAGGACAATCTCCTTATGTTCCATTATAACTTCCTCCATTTTACTTCATGAAATAAACGTGGGATATAAAATGTTATATCCGCCTTTTGTTCCTCTTTTTGCATAACGCCTTTTCTGTTTTTATTTTAAAAATCAAGGCGGTAAAGATGGTTATTCCAAACTACTGTTATAACGTTAACACTAGATTGTCAAAGTGTCAACAATCTATGAGGTGAAAACTGTTTTATTGTTGATATATTTGTGTTTTTCTGTTGCATTTTTGTAGGAACTTATGTTAGACTGGGTATGTGGTTTCTGGTCAGACCAAAGTCAAGGAGGTAAACAATATGGAATTTGAAAAGCTGTGTGCACCCACCCTTAAAGAGCTTTTTATTGAACAGCTTGAAAACATGATACTCAGCGGAAAGCTTTCCATAGGTCAGAAGCTTCCTCCGGAAAGAGAACTTGCAGCCTCTATGCGTGTAAGCCGAGGAGTGGTAAACGCAGGGCTTGCGGAAATGGCCGAAAAGGGTTTTTTGGAAACAGTACCCAGAAGCGGAACCTATGTAACAGACTATCGCCGTCGGGGAAGGCTTGAAACCCTTGTGTCCATAATGAAGTTTAACGGCGGCTCTTTGCCCAACGCCGACATACGCTCCATCCTTGAAATACGTCTGGTGCTTTTTAAGCTTGCCTTCGAACTTGCCATACCTAGAATAGAGGATTTTGAGATTGACGAAATGTTTAAATGCTCTGAAGAGCTTGACAGGGTAGAAGAGCCTGCAAAGGCGGCGGAGCTTGCTTTTGAATTTGACCATTTATTATGCTGTTATTCAGGAAACACACTTCTTCCTTTGATTTTCTATTCCTTCAAATCACCGAATATGACCCTTTTTGAGCGGTATTTCCGCAAACACGGCTATGACAGTATGCGCCTTAGAACCCGCACTCTTTGCAAGGCCATGGCAAACCGTGACCTAGAGGCCGCCATAGCCTGCCTCACTTCCTCCATTGAGGAAACCATAGACGGGAAAACCACTCTTTATAGTTAAGGCTGTTTTCTTGCATTTTTTCCGTAAACACTTATAAAAGACAAATATCCTTTTCTAAATTTTATAAGAAATTCACTTGGTTTTATATGACTTACTACTAAAAATATGCCAAGTCTCATCTGCTTTTTAGACATATTACAGCGAAATCTTATGTTAATCTTTTGTCAAATTGCTATAAATAATGTTCGTTCGCAAAAAATCTTGCATATTATGCGAGGGTGTGTTATTTTGTTAACGTTATTTTGTTAACATTATAAATATATTTTATATTCTGGAGGTCACGCAATGAGTAAATCCACTGTGCCGTTTGCCGGTACACAGGAGCAGAAAGTCGAGCTTCAAAACTATATTCAGGAACATGGCTCCGAACCGGGTGCGCTCCTGCCGACGCTTCAAAAAGCTCAAGACATTTATGGCTATCTTCCTATTGAAGTTCAGGAAATGGTCGCTTTGGGACTTAATATCCCCCTTTCCGAGGTATACGGAGTTGCAACTTTTTATGCGCAGTTTTCCTTAAGCGCCAGGGGTAAATATAAAATCTCTGTCTGTCTTGGAACAGCCTGCTATGTTAAAGGTGCGGGGGAGATTTTGGAGCGTGTTATGGACGAGCTTGGCATAGGCTACGGCGAATGTACACCCGACGGGAAGTTTTCCATAGAAGAGTGCCGCTGTCTTGGCGCTTGCGGGCTTGCGCCTGTAATGACCATCAACAGCGAGGTCTATGGTCGCCTTACACCGGACATGATTCCGGATATATTGGCCAAGTATTGACCCATGGGGGAAAAGCATGGCAAACGTTAATGGAAAGGGATTATAGACTATGAAAACCGTGCAAGAATTAAAAGAAATCAGGGAGCGTATGCAAGACATCGTTGCCCTGCGGGACAATCATAAAAGCTCCAAAAAATTTAAATACAGCGTTATGGTCTGCGGCGGCACCGGCTGTACCTCCTCAGGCAGTAACGGCATTTATGACAGATTGCTGGCAGAAGTTGAGGAAGCCGGCATAGCCGACAGTGTTCAACTTATCCTCACAGGCTGTTTTGGCCTTTGCGCTCTGGGACCCATTGTAATCGTGTATCCCGAAGGCAGTTTTTACTGTCTTGTAGAGCCGGACGGAGCCGAGCGTATCGTTAAAGAGCATCTTGTGGGCGGAACACCTGTGAAGGACCTTCTCTACCACGAAACTGTCAATGATGATGGCTACCAAAGCCTTGACGAAACACCTTTTTACAAAAAACAAAAGCGCACAGCCCTTAGAAACTGCGGACGCATCTGTCCTGAAAATATAGACGAATACCTAGCCTTCGACGGTTATCTTGCACTGGAAAAAGTCCTTTGCGAAATGAAGCCCGAGGATGTCATAAAAGTCATCACCGATAGTGGCCTACGGGGCCGTGGCGGCGGCGGCTTCCCCACCGGTGTCAAGTGGAAATTTGCCGCTCAAAACGAGGCTGAGCAGAAATATGTCTGCTGCAACGCCGACGAGGGCGACCCTGGCGCATTTATGGACCGCTCCATATTGGAAGGCGACCCCCATGTTATCCTAGAGGCCATGGCCATAACAGGCTATGCCATAGGCGCAAGCGAAGGCTATGTCTATGTTCGTGCCGAGTACCCCATTGCGGTAAGCCGCTTTGAAATCGCCATAAAGCAGGCTCGTGCTTATGGCCTTCTCGGAAAGAACATTTTCGGCTCGGGCTTTGACTTTGACGTTCATATAAAGCTTGGTGCCGGAGCCTTTGTCTGTGGTGAAGAAACTGCTCTTATAACCTCCATAGAGGGCAACCGTGGCGAGCCAAGACCCAGACCTCCCTTCCCTGCCGTTAAGGGACTTTGGGGCAAGCCCACTGTTTTAAATAACGTTGAAACCTATGCCAACATCCCCCAGATTATCCTCCACGGAGCAGACTGGTTTAACAGTATGGGTACGGAAAAATCAAAGGGTACCAAGGTCTTTGCCTTGGGCGGCAAAATCCACAACGTAGGTCTTGTGGAAGTTGAAATGGGAACCACCCTGCGGGAGATTGTCGAAGACATCGGCGGCGGCGTTCCCGACGGGAAAAAGTTTAAGGCAGCCCAAACCGGCGGGCCTTCCGGCGGCTGCATCCCTGCTGAAAAGCTTGATGTGCCAATTGATTACGACAACCTTACAGCCATAGGCTCCATGATGGGCTCCGGCGGACTTATCGTTATGGACGAAGATAACTGTATGGTGGATATAGCAAAGTTCTTCCTTGCCTTCACCGTTGACGAGTCCTGCGGAAAATGCACCCCCTGCCGTATCGGAACAAAAAAGCTTCTTGATATGCTAACCGATATAACGGATGGCCGAGGCAAGGCCGGTGACATAGAAAAGATGGTGGAACTATCCGAATACATCAGGGCAAATTCCCTTTGCGCTCTGGGGCAAACCGCTCCTAACCCCGTTCTTTCAACAATACACTACTTCCGTGAGGAGTATGAAGCACATATAAACGAGAAAAGATGCCCCTCGGGAGTTTGCAAAAACCTGACCCGCTATATCATCCTAGCCGACAAGTGCAAGGGCTGTACCCTCTGCGCCCGCAAATGCCCCAACGAGGCGATTGAAGGTCAGGTCAAGGCTCCCCATGTCATTGACCAAGATAAATGCATAAAATGCGGAGTCTGCATTGGCGCTTGCAAATTCGGCGCGGTAATCAAGGCTTGAGAAAGGACTATTAAAAATGGCTGATATGATAAAACTGACCATCAACTCGATACCCGTCGAAGTGCCCCAAGGCTCCACCATTTTGGACGCTTCGGTTAAAGCGGGTATCCGTATTCCCACCCTGTGCTTTCTCAAGGAAGTAAACGAAATCGGCGCCTGCCGTATGTGTCTTGTTGAGGTTAAAGGTGCAAGGGGTCTTATGGCCGCCTGTGTTGCCCCTGTCTCGGAAGGCATGGAAGTTTGCACAAACTCCGAAAAGCTGCGGGAATATCGCAAAATGACCTTGGAGCTTATACTAAGCAACCATAGGGCAGAATGTACTACCTGCTCACGGAGCACAAATTGTGAGCTGCAAACCCTTGCGGTTGAATACTCCGTAGACGATAAATATTTCTCCCCCTCAGGTTTAGAGCCTGACATTGACGACTCTGCCATACACCTTATTCGTGATAACAGCAAGTGCATCCTTTGCCGCCGCTGTGTTTCCGTCTGCCGCAAGGACCAGCACGTAGGTGTTATCGGCGCAATTTCCAGAGGCTTTAACACCCACATAGGCTCTGCCTTCGATATGCCCTTAAGCAGCACCTCCTGCATAAACTGCGGACAGTGTGTTCAGGTCTGCCCCACCGCCGCCCTTACAGTTCGTGACGACACAGATAAGGTCTGGGCAGCTCTGGCAGATGAAACAAAGCACGTGGTTGTGGCTCCTGCTCCCTCTGTGCGTGTTCAGTTAGGCGAATGCTTCGGTATGCCCATGGGAACAAATGTGGAAGGAAAGCTTGCGGCCTCCCTGCGCCGCATGGGCTTTGACGGTATTTTTGACGTTGACACCGCCGCCGACATGACCATAGTCGAGGAGGGTACAGAGCTTCTTAACAGGCTTAAAGAGGGCGGCGCCCTGCCCCTTATAACCTCCTGTTCCCCCGGCTGGGTTAAGTTCTGCGAGCATTACTATCCCGAGTTTCTCCCCAATGTAAGCTCCTGCAAGTCTCCCCAGCAGATGTTCGGTGCCCTTACAAAAACCTACTACGCAGATAAAATGGGTCTTGACCCCAAGGACATCTTCGTTGTCAGCGTAATGCCCTGCACAGCGAAAAAGTTCGAGCGCACCCGAGACGACCAAAGCGCCTCCGGCTATCCGGATATAGACGTTGCCATCACAACTCCCGAGCTTGCCAACATGATAAAGCGCTCCGGCATAGTCTTTGAGGAGCTTCCCGACGAAACCTTCGACCCCATTTTCGGCATTGCCTCCGGTGCTGGTCATATCTTTGGTGCCACCGGCGGTGTTATGGAAGCGGCTCTTCGTACAGTTGCAGAAATTGTTACGGGAAAGCCTCTTGAAAAGCTTGAATTTCATGAGGTTCGGGGTACGGAAGCCATAAAGGAAGCGGAGTTTGACCTTGCGGGCACAAAGGTTCGTGTTGCCGTTGTTTCCGGACTTGAAAATGCCACAAAGCTTTTAAACAGCGTTAAAGAAGGCAAGGCTCACTATGACTTTGTTGAGGTTATGGCCTGCCCCGGCGGCTGTGTAAACGGCGGCGGTCAGCCCAATGTTCCGGGATACATCCAAAACACCAAGGATGTTAAGGCCATCCGTGCCTCGGCTCTTTACGGCGAGGATGCCAAGATGGGTCTGCGCAAGAGCCACGAAAACCCCGTAATCAAAGAGATTTACGAAACCTATCTCGGCGAACCGGGCGGCCATAAGGCACACGACATTCTTCACACTAAGTACGTTGCAAGAAAAATTTATGAGGACAGATAGCTCTTTTCCCCTTAGCCCGACGTAGGGCAGAGGGACAGATAAAAGAAAAATCTGCGGAGAGTTTTACCCCTCCGCAGATTTTTCTATGTTTATTTTCCTTCGGCGTATTCCATGAGGTATTTTCCATAGTCAGACATTTTAAGCTTTTCAGCCACCGATATAAGCTCCTCACGGTTTATAAGTCCGTTTTTATAGGCGATTTCCTCAAGACAGCCAATTTGTATGCCTGTTTCCTCCCGATATTTACGAATGGCACAGGCCGCATCTAAAAGGGAATTTGCATTCCCCGTATCAAACCATGATATTTCCTTTTCCAAGGTGACAACACTAAGCTCCTCCAGCTCAAGATAGCTGTTGTTGACAGAGGTAATCTCCAGCTCCCCTCTATCCGAGGGCTTTACCTTTTTTGCGATTTCTGACACCCTGCCGTCATAAAAATACAGCCCTGGTATAATATAGTTGGATTTGGGGTCTTTCGGCTTTTCTTCTATGCTTATAACCCTGCCGTCTTTGTCAAATTCCACAACGCCAAAAGGTCTTGGGTCATCCATATAACAGCCGAAAACCGTTGCCCCACTGCCATTCTCTTTGGCCTGCTTCAGCTTCTTTTCAAGCCCCGCCCCAAAGAAAATATTATCCCCCAAGGCAAGGCACACCCTGTCACCATCTATAAAATCTTCACCAAGGATAAAGGCGTCTGCTATGCCCCGCCTGTCAAATTGTTTTTTGTAGCTTATGCGCACTCCAAAGCTGCTGCCATCTCCAAGAAGCCACTCAAACTGGTTTTGCTCCTCCGGCGGCACAATTATGAGTATATCCCTTATGCCAAGCTCCAAAAAAATAGACAAGGGATAATAAATCATAGGTTTGTCATAGACAGGAAGCAGGGGCTTGCACACGGAATGTGTTATTGGATAAAGTCTTGTCCCCTTACCTGCCGCAAGAATTATGCCTTTCATGCAAACCTCCATTCGCTCCTTAGGCAAATATCTTGCAAAAGCTATCGCCTTCAGAGATTTTTGCTGGCCGGCCAAATAGTTTCCCTTTGGCTGTTAGCCTTAAGTCTTTTGGCCAAAGCAACATATTTTCCCCTGATTTAAAATATGGTATTGGTTTTTAAAAGCCCCGCCATGGCAAAAGTTTATGAACTTAAGTATGCCGACCAGTGCTTTTAACCATCATTTCCCGCATAGTATAACACATACAGAAAAGGCATTCAAGTCATACGACTTGTTACAAACATTACCGATATTTATACAAAATTTTTATATTGTATCTGTGAGTTTTGTGCAATAGTGGGCATATATTTAAAATCTTCTTGTACATTCAGACATTTGTAATTTTAGGGCTATTGTTATAAAATATTTGAGTGTTAAGTGAGAAGTTTTTCTCACCTGTTTTTGTGTAAAAATTAAGAGGAGTGAAATCATGGAAAGTTATTACTGGATTGGTTTCGTCGGCTTTGCTCTTGCCGCTGTTTTTGCCATTCTTCAGGCAAAAAAGGTCATGAGCTTTTCCGAGGGAACCGAGACAATGCAGAAAATAGCAGCGTCCATTCGTGAGGGCGCAAACGCTTATCTGCATCAGCAATATAAAACTGTCGCAAAAGTCTTTGTGGTTGTTTTTGCGCTGTTACTTACAATGGCATTTGCCACAAACGGCGAGATGCTATCAAAGTTTACACCTTTTGCCTTCCTAACAGGCGGCATCTGGTCCCTTCTTGCCGGTTTTATCGGCATGAAAATCGCAACCTATGCAAACGCCCGCACAGCTCAGGCGGCATCAGAAAGTCTGGACAGCGGCCTAAGAGTTGCTTTTTCCTCCGGCTCTGTCATGGGCTTCACCGTTGTTGGCCTTGGTATGCTGGACATTTCCATCTGGTTTGTGGTGCTTTATAAGTTTTTTGGAATTAATGACCCCACAACCTTTGGAAACATCATGGTTATGAATGCCATGGGAGCATCCTTCATGGCGCTTTTTGCCCGTGTTGGGGGCGGCATTTTCACCAAGGCAGCAGACGTTGGAGCTGACCTTGTCGGAAAGGTTGAAGCCGGAATTCCCGAGGATGACCCCAGAAACCCCGCCACCATTGCCGATAACGTAGGCGACAACGTTGGCGACGTTGCGGGAATGGGCGCAGACCTGTATGAAAGCTATGTAGGCTCTATCCTTGCCTGCTTCGCTTTGGGCGCTGCCGCTCAATACGGATTTAACGGCATACTCCTGCCTATGTTCATTGCCGTTGCGGGAATTATTTGCTCTGTTATCGGCTCTTTCTTCATTAGAACAAAGGAAAACGCTACCCAGAAAGCTCTCCTTTCCAGCCTACGCACAGGCACATATCTTGCAGCAGCTTTATCTGCCATTGCCTCTGCCTTTATCACCCGCTTTATTATCCCCGATAACTGGCTGGGCATCTACATTGCCATCCTCAGCGGACTTATAGGCGGCTGTGCCATTGGCTACTTTACCGAGTATTACACTTCGGACACCTATAAGCCCACCCAAAAGCTTGCCCAATCCACAGAAACAGGTTCAGCAACTCTCATAATCGGCGGTTTATCTCTTGGCATGAAATCTACCGTCGCACCCATACTTATAGTCGGCGCTTCCGTTCTTATAAGCTACTTTGCTTCCGGCGGCACCCCCGATATAATTGACGCCTCCGGCAGTTTCACCCTTGGTTTCAATCAGGGTCTTTACGGAATCGGCATTGCCGCTGTTGGAATGCTTTCAACCCTCGGTATCACTCTTGCCACCGACGCCTACGGCCCTGTGGCTGATAATGCCGGAGGTATTGCCGAAATGGCCGGTATGCCCGAGGAAGTCCGCCGCCGAACCGACGCTCTTGACAGCCTTGGCAACACAACAGCCGCCACAGGCAAGGGCTTTGCCATAGGCTCTGCTTCCCTTACCGCTCTGGCTCTGCTTGTTTCCTATGTAAACATTGTTCAGGAGCGCACTGTGGAAGTGCTTAACTTCAGCCTTACCAGCCCCCCTGTGCTTATCGGTCTGTTTATCGGTGCAATGCTTGTGTTCGTGTTCTCCGCTTTCACCATGAGCGCTGTCCAGAACGCTGCTGAAAGCGTCGTTATAGAAGTTCGTCGTCAGTTCCGTGAGATAAAGGGCATTATGACAGGCGAGCAGGACCCCGAATACGCCACCTGCGTGTCCCTTTGCACTAAGGGTGCCTTAAGCGAAATGGTTGTTCCTGCCCTTCTGGCCGTTGCCGCCCCCATCATTACAGGGCTTATCCTCGGTCCTGAAGGTGTTGTCGGACTTCTTGGCGGTGTTTCTATTGCAGGCTTTGCCATGGCAGTGTTTATGTCCAACGCCGGCGGCGCTTGGGATAATGCCAAAAAGTACATTGAAGCCGGAAACCACGGCGGAAAAGGCTCCGAGCAGCACAAGGCCGCCGTTGTAGGCGACACTGTGGGCGACCCCTTTAAAGACACCTCCGGCCCCTCTCTTAACATTCTTATAAAGCTCTGCGCCACTGTTTCCATAGTTTTCAGCGGCCTTGTCGTGAGCTACAATCTCTTTAAGTTTATATTTTAGTTAGAAAAAAGCCCGACCTTGTGTCGGGCTTTTTGCCGCAAAGATTTAGGTGCATAAAAGTTTTTTTAAAAGCCAT
>JAAYFX010000313.1 GCA_012728025.1 Clostridiales bacterium | reverse complement strand
GGATGGTAGGCGATGAGCCACATATCTGGATTATAGGTAATGCTACTACAGAGTTCACCATTAAATGGGAAGGCGTAGATTACACTATCAATGTTCAAGGATTAGATTGGGCTGCAGACATTAAGGCTGCAACCTTGAAGGATCTAACTGATGCAGAACCCGCTGCCAACACGAACCAAGATAAAATTAACTACGACAACCTTACTGTAGCTCGTGATGGTTATGATGTAACCATTAGCGGTAAAGTAACTAAAAAGGTTGAGGATGGTGATGTCGTTGGTGGATTCGGTACTATAGAAGTTCCAGATGGAGCGGAATCTAAACAGTATGCCTTAATTGCTTGGATGGTAGATACTGAATTACACATCTGGGCAGTAGGCAATGAGACTGAGAACTTTACCTTTAATTGGGAAGGATTAAAGTACACAGTAGATGTTACTGGATTAGATTGGTATGAAGAAGTAACAAGAACAGAAGCACCAACAAGAGCGGATGCTACTGGTGGAGAAGGACTTGAAGAATATGTATTTGCAGATGGCACCTTAACAATTAAAGGGCCAGTAGCAGAGATACCAAATGTAAAAAACCCATCTAATGCAGAAGCAAGGTGGGTTGGTGTAAACATTCCTAAGCCGACAACAGATGTAGTTGAAAGTGGAACTATTAAGCTTACCATCAAAGAAGAAGGCAAGGAAGATGTAGTTCACAAAGACGTAACTTATGGTGAAGGCGATCCATTCCTATACTACTTCGGAGCAGAGCCAGGAGGCAGAACCCTTACTTTAGAGATTGTTTGGAATGCAACTCATAAGGAAACGCTGGTAGTTAAGTATGTAGATACAACTGAGCCGGTATATGGCAGCATGACAGCTTATCCATATGCTAATGGAGTGGCTACAAAAGACGGTAACAATTACACAGCAACATTTAGTGGAGAAATCCCATGGTACGAAGCTAATACTGGTGAAGGTGTTAAATTCCCAAGAGCGGAAGGAAACCGTGTAGGAGTAAAAATCTCAGCACCAGCAGACTTTGATACAAGTAAAATAGTACAAATTAAAATTGGCGATAAAGATGATTACACATGGGAAACAATTGAAGATGGTGATGGAAGCTACTTTGAGTGGTGGCCATTAGTAACAGAAGCAGGGCAAGAATTCACAGCAACAATTAAGTGGAACAGTGCTTCCGAGCAGACCTTCACTATTAAGATTGCTGAAGGTGCAACATTAGAAGTGAATCCTGCCGTTCAAGCCCTAATTGACTTCTTAGGAACAGCAAAAGGCCATAATTATGGTACTGCAACAAATTGGCTTGATCTTAACAAGTTAACTGTGGCTGAAACCACAGTAACAGCTGATTTCAGCACAGAAGAAGTTAAAACTGGAATCAAGGTTATCTATGACAAGCTGGTAAAAGATAATAGGATTGGTGAAGATGGCAAAGTTACTGGTGCCGACAATGTTGCAAAAGATGCCATTGAATATGCCATTGACTCTTATGTAATGAACACCTTTGCCAGATACATGGGAGCAATTGGACACGCAGAAGCTAGCCCAGTAAAAACAATTAAGTTTGGTGATGCGGAATATACTTGGAACTCCGAGAAGAATCTTAAAGCCAGCAACTGGTTCAATGGTGAAAAATCATTAGTATCAGAAGTTGTGAATGTGGCAGACAATAGGGGTATTAGAAATGTCACATTAACTTTTGCTGATGAAACTGGAAATTCAATTGAAGTGACATTCAAGGCAGATAATGTGCCAACAAAGGAAAGCTTGGAGGAACTTTTAAATCCAGATGGTAATGATGGTGAAGAAGGCTAAGACTAATTTATTTTTCACGGTCAACCCATTATTAAGCACAAACAAATAAAACCAACCCCCCGCAGGAAAGCAGGCAATTAAGCTCTCTTGCGGGGGCTTGGAAAAAGTGCAAAAGCCGAATATTTTGCAGAGCATACACGAGTGCCTGCCCCATAAAGGCTAAAAGAGTGGGTGTAAAATCTTAAAATGCACCCGTTTGCACCCATTCAAAAACAACCGTTTATTGTATCAACAGTAT
>JAAYFX010000088.1 GCA_012728025.1 Clostridiales bacterium | reverse complement strand
TTATACATTTATCATGACTGATTTCTTAAACACAAATGACTCTTCCTCCCAAAGGCTTGACTTTGAAGCCGCTTTTAAAAAAACTCAGGAGCTTATTAAAGGCCACCTGAGGAATGCCCCTCTTGTAATCCGCCCCTACACAAGGCATCTTGCAAAATCTACGGGGAAGATGATTCGGGCAAGGGCACTTCTCATCTGCGCCTTGGGAAGTGACAATCTTATAGATGAGAACGCTGCAAAAGCTGCCGCCGCCATTGAGCTTGTGCATTTGGCAAGCCTTGTTCATGACGACATCATAGACGAGGCACCTATGCGTCGTGGTATTAACACCCTTAACAAAGATTTTGGCACAAAAACGGCAGTACTTTGCGGGGATTACCTTCTAAGCCTTGCGCTGAAGCTTGCCTCGGGCATGGAAAACCTGAAAGACCGCTCTGTTCAAAAGGGGGATTTGCTCCCCGACTACCTTATGCAGGTCTGCCTAGGTGAGCTTCGGCAAAACCAAAATCTTTATAATTACAACTTATCAGAGCGGGAATATTTTAAAATTATTACAGGAAAAACGGCTGCCTTGTTTGAAGCTTCTTTTCTTCTGGGGCATCTGTTTTCAGAGGAAAATCAAAACCTTAGCGATACTTATATATCCTTGGGTAAAAAGCTGGGAATCATTTTTCAGCTGGCAGATGACTGCGCCGACTATGAGGCCACAGAAAAAACCTCGAAAAAGCCGGTGCTGAACGATTATACAAAGGGTGTGATTACCCTTCCCTTGATTTATGCCATGAAGATAGAGCCAAGTCTCAAGGAGAAGGCCAAGGACGGCATTTCCCCACAGGAAGTTAAGGCGGCGGTAACAGTTGCGGGAGGGCTTAGCTATACCCACAAAAAAATTCAACACAACTTCAGGCAGGCCATGAAAATTATCGGACAGATGGATATAAACGAGGATAAAAAGGATAGGCTGAGGGCCTTGTTTGATAAGGCCTCGGGGCTGTCCAAGGCTTAAATCGGACTGTAAAGGTCTGGGAAAGATATATGTTATGAATGCCATCAAAGGGTTTTTAAACTATGTTGAAATAAAAAACAAAATCACCAGTGTTTTGACTTTTCTGATGACCCTCACGTTTTTATTTGTCTCCGGAAAGGCCATAGACCGGCAGAAAACTCTGGTGTTTTTTGCGGGTATGCTCTTTTTTGATTTAACTGCCACAGCCATTAACAATTACTGTGACACGAAAAACAACCGGCAAACGCTTCAGTTTAAGCGCCGCACAGCCCTTGTAATTATAATTGTCCTTTTGGCAATAAGCCTTGCTTTTGGTTTATATCTGGTTTATCTGACTGATTTGGCGGTGCTTTTTCTGGGCGCACTTTGTTTTTTGTTTGGCATTATGTACTCCTTCGGCCCTGTGCCAATTTCCCACGGGCCATACGGCGAAATTGTATCCGGCCTTTTTTACGGATTGCTTATTCCCTTTCTGCTTGTTTATATCAACACCCCCGAGGAAGTGTTCGTTTATGCCCTAAAAGCGGGGCGCTTAAGCTTCGAAGGGGATATTATAACATTTGCAAAGCTGTTTCTTTTGGCGCAAGTCCCCTGCTGTCTGACAGCGAATATCATGCTTGCAAATAATATTTGTGACCTTCAAAATGATGTGCAGGTGAAAAGGTTTACCCTGCCCTATTATTTAAAGGGTGCGTCTTTGCATCTTTTTGCCGCCTTGTATTATCTGGCCTATGCTTCTGTAATCGCCATGGTTATATTTAGGCTTATTTCTCCCCTTAGCTTACTGCTGCTTTTAACCCTTCCTTGGGTTCAAAAAAACATCCGCCGCTTTTATCGGCGGCAGGATAAAGAGACAACCTTTATGGTTTCAATCCAAAACTTTATCATTATCATTACAGCCCATACCTTACTTATGCTTTTGGGAGGACTTTTTGCCAACTGGAGTCTACGATGAAATTTGCAAGAAAATCTGATATTATAATTATAGCTATTGTCGCCGCCATCTCTGTGCTGACTTGGTTTATTTATGGCAATTTATATGGCCACAGCGGTAAATATGCCGAAATATATTACCGCTCGGAGCTTGTTAAAACCGTTGATTTGACCACAGGTGAAGAGGGGCGATTTTCTCTGGAGCAGGCACCCAATGTTGTTTTCCAGCTTTATAAAGATGGGAGCATAGCCTTTGTGCAATCTGACTGCCCTGATAAAATTTGCGTTAAGTCAGGACGGCTCCACAGAGTCGGAGAGTACGCCGCCTGCATCCCAAATAGGATTTATATAAAAATTCTATCGGAGGAAAAGGCAGGGCCTGAGCAACCTGATATAATTATCGGATAATATACGCTTTTTTCATTTTGAAGAAAAGCCTTTGATTGGGGTAAGCTATGAACAAACAAGGAAGGGACACAGCAGATAAAACAAAACACCTTACACTTATGGCAATGCTGTTTGCCCTGTCCATAGTGCTGTCCATAGTAGAGGGGCTTTTGCCCGCACCCACTGCCGCTCCGGGGATAAAACTGGGGCTTTCCAATATCGTTGTCATGTTCACACTGATTAACCTTAAAAAATCAGACGCTCTCATAATCGCTTTTTTAAAGGCAGGCTTTGCTCTTTTAACTCGAGGGATGGTTGCAGGGATACTGAGTCTTTCCGGAGGTTTGGCCTCGGTTTTAATCATGCTTCTGCTCATGGGTCTCCTTGGGAAAAAAACAAGCTATCTTGGCCTTAGCGTATCCGGTGCTGTATTTCATAACCTTGGTCAAATTACTGTGGCCTCTTTTATTCTTAAAACCTCCTTGTGGTACTATTTTCCCATTCTTTTAATATCCGCAATCGGCTCCGGATTTTTAACATCGGTGCTGCTGCGGCAGTCCGCTCCCCTTTTAAAAAGACTTAATTTAAAATAATAAAACAAAAGAAAAACATCACAACAATTTTAGGAGGTAATTTATGAAAAGGTTTTCAGCAATTCTTATGGCGGTGCTAATGATAACAGCAGTTTTTGCGGGATGCTCAACTAAAAACGAAACACCGCCCCCCGCATCAAACGAAACTCCGAACGCAGAAGCCCCCACCGGAAACAGCGGCGGAGAAACAGTTAAAACCGGCCTTTCTGTAATCAGCACAATAGACAAGTCGAAAAGTGCCGTTGATGACGAGGGACTTGCTCAGATTGACTCTTTAATTGTGGCGGTCACAGTTGATAATGACGGCAAGATTGCCGCCTGTGCCATAGACGAAGTCCAGACGAAAATCGCTTTCGGCAATGATGGTGTTATAGCAACCGCTCTTGACACCACATTTAAAAGCAAAAACGAGCTTGGGGAAGCCTATGACATGAAAAAGGCATCCTCCATTGGCAAGGAGTGGAATGAGCAGGCAGAGGCCTTCGCCGCCTATGTTGTCGGCAAAACCCTCGACGAAGTTCGGGGCATTGCGGTTAATGAGCAGGGAGTTGCCGAGGATGCAGACCTTCTAAGCTCTGTTACTGTCCATGTAAGTGACTTTATTGCCGGCATCGAAAAGGCGGTTAAAAACGCTCGTGACCTTGGCGCCTCTGCCGGTGACAAACTGTTTTTATCTTCCGAGACCAATATGAGTAATTCTGCCAATGCCGATGAAAAAGACGGTGTCGCTCAGGCCTATTCTATATATATGGCCCTCACAACTGACGATTCCGGCCTTATAACAAGCTGTGTAATAGACGGCTCCCAAAGCAATGTTAACTTTGACAAAGTCGGAAAAATCACAAGCGACCTTAAGGCAAGCCTTCAGTCTAAAAACGAGCTTGGAGATGCCTATGATATGAAAAAGGCCTCCTCCATTGGCAAGGAATGGAACGAGCAGGCAGAAGCCTTTGCCGCTTATATCACAGGCAAAAATATTTCCGAGGTTTCTGGCATTGCCGTAAGTGAGGAAGGCAAGGCAGTTGATGCTGACTTAATAAGCTCTGTAACCATCACCATCAGCGACTTTATAAGCCTTATAAACAAAGCGGCAAAATAAGCAATCACCGCTTTTTAAGCAAAAAAACGGAAGGGCGGAAGAAATCGGCCTTTCCGTTTTCTTGCTTTTATGGCAAGGGTATTTATATATATCTTTACGGGGGAAAAAATGAAAAAACTCACTGCGGTTTTTCTTTGCGCTGCACTGCTTTTTTGCTCTGGCTGCGGCGGTATAAAGAAGGTTCCAAAACAAACTCGGTATCAGGCGGAGTTTCTTTCCCTGTTTGATACCATAACAAGCCTTGTAGGCTATGCCGAAAGTAAGGATGACTTTACGGAAGCTTCCAATCAGTTTCGGGATAAACTTGAAGAATATCATAAGCTGTATACTATTTATGAGGACTTTGAGGGTATCAATAACATAAAAACCATAAACGACATGGCGGGCATAGAGCCTGTGAAGGTGGACAGGCGGATTATCGAGCTTTTGGAATATTCCAAGGAGCAGTATAAGCTTTCAAGGGGGACTTTTAACATCGCCCTAGGCTCTGTCCTTGAAATTTGGCACGAGTATCGTGAGACGGGGATTAATAACCCCGAGGAGGCGCAACTTCCGCCTATGGAGCTTCTTAAAAAGGCGGCAGAGCACACAAACATAGACGATATTATTATCGACGTCGAAGCTTCAACGGTCTACCTGAAAGACCCCTTAATGCGGCTTGATGTGGGAGCTGTTGCAAAGGGCTATGCCGTTGAGCGGGTGGCAGAATATATGCTTGAACTGGGGATAGAAAACCTTCTGATTAGCGTGGGGGGCAATGTTCGTGCCATAGGCGGCAAACTGGGGGGGAAAGGCGAAACTTCCCCTTGGGTGGTAGGCATAAAAAACCCTGACTCGAACAGCAGGCAGGCCCAGCTTATGTCCGTTTCGGTGAAGGACCTCTCTGTTGTATCCAGTGGCATATACGAGCGCTATTACACTGTTGATGGCCGGCAGTATCACCACATAATTGACCCTGAAACCCTTATGCCCTCCGAGCATTATGCTCAGGTCACCATCATATGCCAAGACTCCGGCCTTGCCGACGCCCTGTCCACAGCGGCATTTATCATGCCCATAGACGAGGCAAAAAGCTTTATAAACAGTATGGATGGAGTCGAAGCCTGCTGGGTACTTAAAAGCGGTGAGCAGATATATTCCGAGGGCTTTGAGCAGGCTGTCCCAAGCTTTTAGGTTTTAGGCCGATTAAAGCACACCTTATAAATAGTGTGGATATATGGGAATATGATACTTGTATTTCACGCTAATCTCTGTTAGTATTTCTGTTAATATAAGCTCTTGTCTTCAAGAGAATTTTGAAATAAATCGGGGCCTTGAAGCAGTTTTACCTAAGATTTAAGGCTCTGCCGCAAAGTCCCGTAAAAGCCAAAGGACTTTTAAAGGAGGGTAGGTTTTGCGCCCTTCTCATTTTGGAAATATAAAAACTTAGAGGGGTATCAACATGGATTTGAAAACGCCATTTTATGATTGTCATGTGAAATATGGGGCACGAATTGTAAGCTTTGCCGGTCACAGTCTGCCGGTACAGTATGAGGGTGTTATAAAAGAGCATATGGCTGTGCGTCAGGCAGCAGGTCTTTTTGATGTTTCTCACATGACGGAGATATTTATAAAAGGCAGGGATGCCCTTAAAAACATCAACATGATTTTTACCAATGATTTTACAAAGATGGACACAGGCCGTGTGCGCTACACCGTCATGTGCAACGAAAACGGCGGCATTGTGGACGATATGGTAATCTATAAGGAAGGCGACGAGGAGTATGTCGTCGTGGGCAACGGGGCAAATCGCTCAAAGGACGTTTCTTGGATAAAGTCAAGGGCCTTTGGCGATGTGGAAATTGAAGACCGCTCCGACAGCTATGCCCAGCTTGCCCTGCAAGGCCCCAAATCTGGGGAAATCCTCTCAAAACTTGTAGGGGAAAATGATATTCCTGAAAAGTATTACAGCTTTCTTCATGGGAAGATTTTGGGGAAAGACTGTATAATCTCCCAAACCGGATACACAGGGGAAAAGGGTTATGAAATTTACATTAAGCCCAAGGATGCCGAGGAAGTTTGGGAAGGACTTTTGGAGGCGGGGCAGGAGCATGGGCTTATCCCCTGCGGTCTTGGAGCAAGAGATACCCTTCGCTTGGAAGCTTCCATGCCCCTTTACGGCCATGAGACAACGGATAACATTAATCCCATAGAGGCAGGTTTGGGCTTTGTAGTCAAAATGCAAAAGGATGACTTTATTGGCAAAAAAGCTCTGGAGGCTTTGGAAACCCCCAAACGCAAAAGGGTTGGTATTAAAATTACCGGAAAAGGCATAGCCCGAGAGGAAAGCAAGATTTTCTCAG
>JAAYFX010000087.1 GCA_012728025.1 Clostridiales bacterium | reverse complement strand
TACTTGTTTGACGACAAAATTGTGTTAACCTTCAATTACAAGGACGGTACAAGGACCGTAAGCCTTAATGAAATAGAGAATACCTTTGGTTCGGATTTAGGAGTGTGCTCTCCACCAAGAAATAACGGCAGCCTAGAAGGGCGGCCGTTATTTCTTTTTTCCGCCCTTTTCCTGATAAAATTCGCAAAGCTCCTCCGCAGATATGTATGTTACATCCTCATCCCAGAAATTTTGCACCTTTTCCGAATACCCCCTGCAAGTCAATCTTGCAGTTGTTAAGCCATCTGCATCTCCATAACGGAGTATCTTTGCAATGTCCGGATGTTCATCACAGTTTTTATACAATTTTTAATAACCTCCGGATAAAGGGATAATCCAGACCGCAGGCCGGAAAAAACCTTAAAATAAAAATAACGATAAGCCCAATCCTTTTTAAGTTCGGATAGCGAAAGCTCTCCGGCTTTTTATTTTGTCGGCAGGTTTTCAATGATGGCAAGCCTTGTTTCATGCCTGCCTATGCACTCTCCGCACTCGTCCACAGCCTGCCAAAGTCTTAAATGGCTTTTGCTGTTTTTTTCCGAATACTCCTTAATATCGCCGTCCAAGTCTTTAACTATTTCTGAAAGTCTTGTAATAGTTCCGTTAAGGCTTATAAGAGGACGAATTATCGCCGCCACAAGCCCCACAAGCGTTGCCAGAACGGAAACTATCGTCCACTCGCTCATGAAAAAATCCTCCTATCTAAAAATAAGTTTCAACATCCCTCCAACGGGGTGCCTTACTTTCAATGCTTCTCCAGTCATGAAGCCCTTCCATCAATTCCCTCCAGCTAGCATAAGTAAATCTATATTCAAGATTAAGATGGCAGGGCATAATCTCCTCAATACGCCTTTTCAGCTTATCAAAATCCTCGGGTATCCCACGATTTTCAGGAAAGCTCACAACAGCAGACATCCCCGTCCCGCCTTCATAAACTTCGGCTCTAATGCCGCAGCCGGAAACGGTGCTTTGCAGCATATCAAGGGTAAAGCTGCCTCCCCTAATCCGCAGTAGGGAAGTAATGGCTCTTTGGGCATCCTCAATGGTAATATAAGACGGTCTGTACGGCAGGATTTTTTCATAGTTTTTAATCCCATAGCTGCGGCTCGTTGCGGCAATAGCCTCCCTGCAAAGCTCCTCAAGCTCCAGAAAAACCTTATCAAGCTCAAGCCCTGCGGCAAAAAGCTCCCCCGCTCCGACTCCGCTTTCAAGGTCATAAATCCCCAAAGGTTCAAGGGTTCCTTTCAAATATTCAAAATACCCCAAGGTCAACCCTCCACAATAGAAATTTCCCTTGCCGCCGGCAACTGCTCATCAGAAACCAAAATATCTGCCGCAGGCTGCAAAATGGAATAGTTCAAAACTCCCTCAACACCGAAGATTATATTTCCCAGCTTCGCCAGAAGCAGGTTTTTCCCAAGAAGCCTCCCGTCAAAATAATCCTCCAGTTTTGTGCACACCGCCTGTGAGACCTCATTAAACTCATATCCCTCGGCTATTTCAATAGCCGCTTTCACCTCAACGGGGACAATAACAGGCTCTTTCACCTGAATATCAACACAAATTTCTCTTTCACGCTCAAGCCTTTCAGAAACGTGGTCTATCGCCTCCTGAGGCGGCAGTCCGGACTGCCCCGATATAACAAGGTCAACTGTGCCAAGTCCCCTTACTCGGGGCAAAACACAGGCTGCGGCAACACCGTCGGTGTCTAGGGCAACAGCTTCATAATAGGCCCTGTTAGAGCCGTTAGGCAGGTTTGCATAACTTTTCAAAACCCTGTCTCTAAGGGACTCATCCCCCTCCGCCTCACTCCCCCCTCTAAAAGCCTCCGGATTAAAGCAGCGCATAACTCCAACAGGAGCCAAAGCCATAAAGCAAATACTTTCTGCTGGGGCGTTTCCCTTAGAACCTTCTTTCCTCGCCTTGGCCTCAACATCACAAAAAAGTTTACCTGCCTTTATTTGGGCATCCTCAAGTGTCACAAACTCTGCTCCGGCAGCGTTAAGGCAGACGGTTCCCTTTTCAATAAAAATCATCTGCTGCCTAATTTCCTCCGTTTCAAATCTTATAAATCCTTTGGCATTAGTAGGCTTTGTTCTCATAAGCCCCCTCATCTCAGCATGAAAATCAAGATGCTCTCCGGAAGCCGTTTGGGGAAAACATTGCCTTTTTGTCCATTCCACTTGAGTCCAAAGACTCCCAAGCTGTGCAGCCAAGGCATAAAGCCTTAAAGACATCTCACCACCTTCAACAAGCTCATCCCCGCTAAGGCGGGAAATCTCTTCCTTCATTTGCACATATATCTCGTTATAGTTCATACAAATAACACCTCAAATCATCGTCTCAAGCCCAAACTCCAAGCTGCCCTTCCATAAAAAAGACATTTCCAGCAATATTTCTCCTTCCCCCTGCTCAAAAAGCAGAAGCTCTGTAAGCTCCAAATCCTTTTCGTCAGACAGGGCCTCAATCACAAACTGTTTTGCAGTAGCAGGGCGCAGGGAGGGCCTAAAAGCCGAAAGACTGTAAAGCCTGCTTCCATACTCCGGCAAGGGAAGAAAGGCTCCTTTTTTCACACACAGCTTCATAAGTATCCTCTGCCTTATTTCATCAATGCCCTCAAGGCTCAAAAGACCCTGATATTCTCCCGACACATACTTCCCGTTTTCCAACTTAAGCTCCATATCTATTCCTCCTCTGGCGAAGGCGGTCCCCAATTCACGCCGTTAATATAAAGCTTTCCATCTATATGTGTTGTCCCCTTTAAAAAAACCTCCCCGAAAAGCTCCAAATCCCCATTCTTTTTCAGCCGTATAAAACTACCTTTTCCCAAGCTTATTAAAAGCTCTCCTCCAAGAACCTCCGAAGAAGCAGTCTCCTGAACTTTACCAAGTACAAAGCTTTCCCCCTCGGAGTCCTTAAGAACCAAAACCTCATCCTCGACCTCGGGCACATAAACTGCACCGGCGGAAACAAGCCTTGCGCTTCTTTGCTCACCATTAACCTCAACCCCAAGTTTCATGCCCCCATGGGAAACGTTACCCAAGGCAATATCATAGTTTTCAAACTTCCCGCTTTGAGCAGCCCGTTCAGAAATCCACATAGTTTAAGCCTCCCGTTTTGTAAGTGTAATCAATGTGCCTGCTTCTTTTTCATTTCCAAAGCAGCAGCTCTCCCCAACCTTATATACCCCGTCAGCCCCAAGAGGACTGTCTGTAAGCTCTATAATATCTTCGGGGAAGGCAGCAAAAAGGGAAGGCAGAAAAAGTTTTATCGCCAGTGCCTTTTCTTCGGAAGCTCTGATTTGATATTCACCGGTCATGCGCATTGCATCAAAGCGGGTATTACGTGGCACATTTATAACCCTGCGGCAGCGCCCTCCCTTTTCAAAAAAACTTTCATTTCTAACAGTTGCAACACTTCCAAGCACCTTGTTTCTAACCAAAACCTCCGAAATCACACCATAGCGCCTGCGCTTCATTTCATAGGCACTCACAGCACAGTCTTTACCAACAGCAAGCCTTCTTCCGGAGCCATCCCCCAAAATCAGCACTCCATCCTTGGAAAAATGAGGCTTTGCCGAGGCGCCAAACCAAAGAAAATCCTCCAAAACCCTATATGCGCTGGCTCCGCTGGCAACAGTAAGAGCCATATTTTTAGGGCAGACATTAGCCTTCACCTGATTAATCCCAAAGGCATAAACATACCTGTCCAAAATAAGCTCCAGACCTGCGGAAAAATACTGGGCGGCTTCCACTTCATTGTCCAACAGCAGGGCAGAAAGTCCCCTTCCCCGAACAGTGGCGAGACTACCCTTACAAGAAATCGAAATCTCAAATTCATCCACTACCCCAAAAAACACAGTCTCCCCTTCATGAACAGCCTTAAAACGAAGGGCGTTTTCCAAAATCTCAGCCATGGATTTATCATAAAGAAAAGAGATTTCAAAGCAGTCGCAAGGGATGCCAAGTCCGTGGCTAAAGCTCCATTCAATCAAAATCGGAAGCTCAAAGCTATTCCCTTTAAAGTCAATCAAAAAACACTCCATACTCAGCCCCCTAATTCAAATAAATAATATCTTCGGGATAGCAAAGGTTTGGATTTCTCACCTGTGGGTTAAGCTCCAAAAGCCTGCTAAGAGTCATTCCCATAGAATTTGCCACTCCCCAAAGGGTATCGCCCCGCTTTATAACATAGGTCTTTCTCTGCTGTTGCTCATTTTCTCCGCCATCCTCAGGCTGGGGCAAAATTACAGGCAAAGCCTTTGTTTCATATCCCTCATAACATTCCCAAAACTCAAAATCATAAGAAACATAGTCATGTCTCGGCTCCTGCTTCAAATTAAGGGATACAAACCAGGCTCTGGCGCTTTGCCAAAGGGGATGGACCAAAACCTTAGGCTCCGATGAATAAAACATGGTGGCAAGCTTTTTAAACTCCTCATAGGCCCCCTTGCCGCAAAACTCCCCTTCTCCCCGCATTATTCTCTGACCCCTGCCCATATCTTGATGGACATAAAGACCAAATGGAACCTTGTGGCAGGCAATATGCCGTTTATATGAAATTTCATAAACTCGGGGATTATGGGGCCAAGTATAATCCCCGTATTTCATTTGCGATAAAATCATAAGACCTCCAAATCATCAGTAAGGCTCAAATCCCGTATCATAGCGCCTTGCATCCCTGCAAAAAGCCTCAGACAACCCCTCGGCAGAAATCTGCTCAAAGTCCCCCAAAACCTTACCTTCCGCCCCAAGCCCATATTCTGTAAGCGCTGCTGAACCAAAGCTTACACCGTCCTCATACATCGGTCTTTCCCCAACACCATCTGCCGCCCCCCGCCTTTTCAAAGTCACCCTCCGGCCGCCGTAAGGCTCCCCCAGCCCCGCTTTTACAGCATGGGCATAGGAAGTCTCCGAAAGTTTTTCCAAGGCCGCCTGCCGCCTTATTTCGCCAAATTCCGCCTCTGCCTGAAAGCCCCCGCTTAAGATATCCAAGCCATGTTCAGCCCGCAAGCCCGAAAACCCACCCAAAGTCCCGCTCTTCCAAATAGGCTCAGCCTGCCCCGCAGCGTGTGGCAAAGCTTTTCCCAGCCCCTCCAATTCAGAAACCAAGGCCCTTGCAACCTCCAAAAGCTCGGTTTCCCCAAGGCCAAACCTTTTCCGTCTCATAAACTAAGCCTCCCCAAGCTCAAAAAACCTGTTCTCATCAAAGGCGGCGTTAAAGCCGCCTTCTCCCAATTTCTCCCCTATGGCTCCCCTTGCGTCAATAACCATATTTGCAGCACAAAAAATAAAATCCTCATCAGAAAGCTCTCTTGCCATTTTACTTTCGGGTAAAACTCCAAAGCTTTTCAAAACAAGCCATTTAAGCCTCTCCAAGGGGTCTTTTTCAAGCCCTTCAATAATCTCCGAAGCCGTCAATTTGCCATCTCCGTCCTTTGACTTGCAACAAGGGTAATGCGTTCAGCCACCATTCGACTAAGCTCCCCGCTTTCCTCTATGGCGCTCCATTGGCAGCCCGTATAAATAATCCTTCTGTCAGGCTTAACAATAACAAGTGAAAAATCACTTAAATTATAAAAATCAATTCCATCGCTAACCGCATCATCCGTAGCATAAAGCCTTGTAAGCTCAAGCCTATACTGCATTTGTCCGGCAATAGTTGCAACAGGCTCCTTCTCTCCAAAGGCTTCAACAAGCTGCTCCGAGCGTGTGGCAACAGCCTTATAGCTTTGCACTACGGCAAGTTTTTTGCCCTCGGCCTCAATATATATATCACTGCTGGTGGGAAATCCGATAACACCCATCTTCTCCTACCTCCTAAACGCTGATGTTAGCCGCAAGATTAATTCGATTTAAGCCATGAGCAACGGTAAACTCAAAGGAAACCTCGCAAATACTCGGCTCACCTTCAAGGGGCTTAACGCTGACAGTTCCGTAATCATCAATAATCTCTTGTTTCTTTTTTCTCTCAAGCTCAATCAAAACCTGAGTTCGTATGGCTCCCCTTGTTTGGGCCGTATTCTTCACTCTGGGAAAACGAGTTCTCAAGGCCGAGCGCAAAGAGGGTATAACATCGTCAATAATCAAAATAGTCGTAAGCTCTTTCCATGTAGAATCCGGCGCTCCCCCCGTCATGGTTCTTGTAGTAAGTCCCCTTACCACAAGGTTTTTTCCCCCATGCCCCTCAATGGGGCTCACTCCCGCCCGCACCAAAGCATTTATCTCCCCGTCCTCAAAAGAATCAAAAACCTCAGAAAGCCCTAAAAGCTCCGCCCCGTTAACAGGCAGGGCAGGGTCTCCGCCGCAGGCCAGCACCCCCGCAAAGGCGGCAGAAAGCTCTCCGGCCAAAACATTCTCCGCCGTCAAAGGACAGCAAAGCATAACAAGACGCTCAGAGTTTAAATCCCCTGCCCTTTGCGTAAGTTCCGAAACCGAGCTTACAGCCTCAACTATGCCAATGCGATATTTTGCCTCCTCACCGGCATTTTCAATGGCAAGACGCATATGATTGTGCACTTGGGAAGCCCTGCTGTCGCAAATCATAAGTGAAATATCCTCCCGCTTCATAAGCTCTGAAAAAGCGGCCTTATAATCCTCATTAGAAGCCATATCATAAGTACCATTTGAATTAGCCTCATAAACCTCCGCGGGAACCGCCCATATTGACGAAGCCCCGTTTGACATCAACACTTTTATAAGCCTTGTAAGAGGACTCAAAGTTCCGTAAAGTTCATTTGCCTGACCGGTGCTTGTCACAAGGCTGCAAAGGCCCTTTTCGCCCTTGGAAGCCACAGCCGCAATACCAACAGTCCTCCCGCTTTCCCTGCCGTAAAGACTGCTTGAAACTTCCACAGATGAATAAACACCGGGTCTTTCACTAATAAGCATCTTAAAATACTTCCTTTCAATACAAAATCCAAAAACTCACCATCTTCACCGCTTGTTTCAGCAAGAAGAAAGGCTTCACAGCGAAGCTTGCATTTTTGCTTAAAACAGCCTAACTCCTCATCTGAACAAACCTCACCAAACCTTATTTCCGCCGCCTTAATTCCCGATTGAAGCTCTTCAAAACAGCTTCCCATAGCCCGAGTATAATCAGATATGCCTTCTGCTCCCCGCTGGCTGGAAAAAGGGGAATAAACCTCTATATACAAGGAAAGCTCCAGCCTTTTTCCATAGACCTCTTTTTCAGAAAAGTCCCCTTGGCAGCGCCTTATCCCCAAATACTCCCCCTTGCCGGAGCTAAGACTTTTAAAGCTTTCAACCCCAATAACGGCAAAGCTCTCCGTAGCCTTCAAAAGACTTACATCGGGATATTCCTTATAGGCTTTCAACCCCCTTGTCTCAAGAGCCGACAAAAGCCCCTCCAAAACAGCCTTATCCATCCCTTTCCCACCTCCTCAAAACACTTTCTCTGTGGGAAAGAGCCTTACCCGCATACACCTGAAAACTGCTTATAAGCTCATAGGAGCAACCCTCACAGTATATTTTTGCCCCCGCGCCAAAAGGGAGAAAGTCCTCACAAGGCTCCGAAATCAACCTAAACTTCTCCTGAGAAACAAGCCCTGCCCTGCTTTTCTTATAAGCTCTGCCGGAAAGTCCTCCATGCTCCAAAAACCCCCTGAAACTTCTAAGCTTTTCCCCATCCTCATCCATGAGGAAAAACTCTCTTCCAAACCCCCAAACATCGCCCTTTTTCATTTCCATCAGCCTCTCACCGCCAGAAAATTAAAGTTGCGCTCCTTCAAATACCCCGTCAGCATAAGCTCTGCCTGCCGCCTTAAGGAAAGGGCTGCATCTCTGGATGTTCTAGCACTGCGCCGTCTGACAGAAAGCCCTCCGGCGGTATACCCGTCAAGCTGGGACACATCAAGGCCAACATACATGGATAGGGCAAGAGCACCCGCAGCCCTCACAAACTGCTCATGAATATCCTCGGTGGAAATCCCATCTTTAAGCCTGCCCAACAGCTCCGAATAAGCAGAAAGGCACATTTCATACAAAACCCCTTCCTCAGATTCGGATAGTTCCTTTCGCATAAGCAGTTTGGCCTTTTCCAAAATCTCCGCATAAATCTCCATAAAAACCTCCACTCATCTAGGCGGGGAGAGCCTGTCTCCCCGCAAATAAAGGCCATAAGCCCCCTATATTTTAAGTGCCTTTGAAGCCTCGGTATAAAGCTTTGCAAAGCCCGAAATACTGGTTATGGCCGCCCGCTCAAGCTGCCTGTCTATAAGTCTGTCATATTCAACAGACACATCACTTGCCTGAATCATTTCCAAAGCATAGCCTCTGTCAAGACCTATAACCGTACCGGACTTCACAGCCCCCGTGCGTATAAGCTTTGCACCCAAGGGATTTGAAAGCTCACCCGTACCCTGAAAATTAAGACCGGTCAAAGGATTTTGAAACTCTGCACATTTAAGTATCTGAAGCATGGCATCAGGGCTAACAAGCAAAGTGTTCATGGTATAAGGGTCAAAGCAGTTCCAAAACTCCAAAAGCTGGTCATATTCAAGAGTTCCGGCAGTGCCCGTTATAGGACTTGTCCCAACCTTATAAGCCTCCGCAGGATTAGCGTTACCGTCACCGCTTAAAATCACTTCAATGGCATCATCAAGATGCATACGCATAATCTGGCTGCCTATCTGGCGCAGCATAACTGAAAACAGGTCAAGCTTCTGAAAGCGCACAGCCTCATAGGAGGCAACAAGCATCCTGCCTCTTTTATGCAGCTTAACAAGGTTTTCCCGAACCTTTACCTCAGTCTGGGGAATAATAGCCCCCTCCTCCACACGGCGAAGGCTCTTTTCGTCCTCTGTGGGAATGGAATAAATAGAGCGATAGTCCATGCCGTCAAATTTCGTAACCGTCGCCGTAATAGAGGGAAGCACATTTTCCTCCTCCATGCCCTGACGGACACTTCTCGCCACATATTCGGGAAAAAGCACAGAGCTTTCAAAGGTTCTAAAAAACTTCTCAACGCTGTCGCTGCCGGCGCCACGCACCTTTATATCAAAGCGCTTTAGCTGACGCTGAAAGGCGTCAAGGTCCTCATAAGCCGTTCCCTTATATTCCTCCGAGGGGTCAAGTCTCTCCAAAACTTGGGCAAAGCTTTTGCCCGTCTCCCCATACATACCCTTGTCAAGCTTTACTTCATTAAATTTATAAGCCATAATAATTCTCCTTTAAAAATTTTTCTTAAAGCATAAATCCCAAAATCTTTGCAGTCTCGTCCACTTCGATAACAAGAAACTCTCCGCCGCCGGCATCGGCCGTTTTAACTCCCCCTGCCCCGTCTGCCACAAGCATCCCATAACCAACATTGGGTGCTATTCCCGAAAAGGGCAGCTCAATATAGCCCATGGTCTGCACAGCAGCAAAACTCTCGTCACAGGCAAGGGCCACCCCAATAAGCCGTTCACCCTCCGAGCAAGCTCTTATTTCACCGTTGCCGCTTAACATAACAGGCTCTCCCGCCTTTGCCGCCGTTCCATCACTGTTATAAAAAGTGATAACGCTTTCTCCGATTCCCTCAAAACTAACCTTCATTATCTTTCCTCCAAAAAATTATTAGCAATCGGCCTTTAGCCGTCATGCTCAAACAAGATAAGAGCTTCCGTCAAAGCTCACCACATCATCCCTTCCGGAAATTTGAGTTGTTATAGGCATCTTTTCACTAAGCCTTTCTTCAAAAGAAGCCTTCATTGCCAGAAGCTGGGCCTCCCCCATGGTCTTGCTGCCCTCCAAAAGAGCCTCATAAAGCTTTTTGTCACACAACAGCCCAAGGCGCAAAACCTCCCGCCGAAGCTCCTGCTTATACCTTTTTCCAAGCTGAGCTTCAGCCTCTAGCACCTCATACTCAGCGGCAAAAACACTGCCCTCCAAGCTTTCAACAAAGCCCTTTAAGGTTTTTGCCCCGCCAAAGCGCTTCACAACTCCCGCAGCCCTCTGGGCAGGCACCGCCACAAAGCTCCACTCATAAGCATCACTCACATCAAAAAGCTCAAAATAGCAAAGCTTTCCTTCATACTCCCTGCCTTTAATATGACCGCAGCCCCCTTCCGCCAGTCCGCAGACGGAGCAAAGCCTTTTTTTAAGGCTGCAGCCAATGCTCACCTCTTTTTTAATGCCTGCCTCAATCTCCGAAATAAGCTCAAGGTTTTTCTCGCTTTTAAGCATATAGGCAAAGGCTTTCAAAGCCTTATAAGGCTCACCCAAACTTGTCAAAATGTCCCTATCCTCTAAAAGCTCAGTTCTGTAAATCCTCGCCGTCTGGTTTTTCGCTGTCCACTCATGGTCAAAAATCCCCGTTTTCCCAACAAAAAGTTCTGAAAGTTCACTCAAGGCATCAGTAGAAAACTTTTCAAAATCTCTGTCCACCTCGTTATCACACAAAATCAAAGAAAATATGTACACCTGCTCCGCCAAAAGCTGGGTCTTTGCAAAGCCGTTTACCTTCTCCAGCTCCTTTTCAATGTCGGGAACAGCTCCGCCCGAGCGCCCCGCCTTATAAATCCTCATAAAAATCCCCCCAACAAAATTTTAAGCCCCTTAAAGACTGCCGCCTTCCGAAAGCTTCAACTCCAATGCCTGTGCCTGAGCCGACAAAAGGGCGGCCCTTGCCTCCTCAACATAGTCCTGCAAGTTAATAGGCTCCCAATCAACCTCAAAATCACAGGCATAGCCGTGCATACGAAGCCAAAGGTCGCAAATCTTTTCAATAACAGGGTTCAGACTTCGCCTAATTGCCGTAAGCTCACTGGTCATAAGGTCTGCCTGCTGGGCACTCATCCTCTCGGTGGAAGACCAGTTTAACCCCAGCATAAAAGGCGGTATTCCCGTTCTGGAAACAAGTTGCTCCAATATCTGCCTAACAGGCACCTCACTGTCCAAAATTTGGTTATCAGCACCAATAACCTTAATGTCAACATCACCAACAGCAACAAAATCCCTCACACTACCGTTTTTTCCACTTTGCATGGCAGCACTCCACTCTCTGGCAATTTGCTCCGAGCGCTCTCTGGCATAGGCTTTGTCAATAATATCCCCTTGGGGCTTATAAGTTACGGCAAAGCGCACATTCCCCGCCCTTTCCCAGTTAACTCCGATAGACTGGAATATCTTAAGCAAAATTTCCGCCAAAAATGGCATACTCCTGAACATAGAAACCCCGTAAGGACTGGCTGTTTCAGGGTTAAATGGTGTAAACAAAATAAGCTCCTGATAAGGCAAAGGCTCGAAAAGTCCGGTCTGCCCCCTTGCGCAGATAACAAAATCTAAAGGCGACACCCCTTCCCTTACCTGAACATCACAGACATCAGCACACAGCAGGGCTTTAATCTCCCTATGTCCATCCACAACAATCTCACCTACGGCCCTGCCGCTTGTGAGCATAGAGTCCAAATAATTATCCAAAAAAGCGTCTATTCCCCTTTGGGCCCTTCCGGTATCAACAGTTCTTAAAAACTCCGCAAGCTCGCCTTCGGCTCTTTTGTCTCCGCATACAACGGAAAACCCTCCGGCAAGCCTAATAATTTTCATAACCGCCGCATCCAAAACAGGCACCGCCTCACGAATGGCCCTATAAAGCCTCACATCACCTCCCCCTAAAGGCACATAATTATCTAACATTCCAAAAGGATGCTGCTGGCCCGACCTTATCTGCGCCTTTGCCGCCGGCCGGCTTCTAAGCTTCTCAAAAAAACCCAAACTTCTACCTCCCAAAAAATCCGCCCTCCTACTGTCTTTCCACATAGGTAGCCGCAAAGAAATCTCCCTGCTCAGGAGAAATCACAGTGGCGGCAAAATATCGAATGTCGTCCATGGCATGGTCAAACTGCTTTATAGGCACATCCCTACCCTGACTTTTTTCATCCCAGGAATAAAGGGAAAACTCCCGCAAAGCATCCGTACACTCTGGGCAAATAACAATTTTCCCCGACTTTAAAAGGTCTGCCGTCAGCCTTATACCGCTTAAAACATCATTATTCGCCTTCATAACGGGAAAAGCCTTTCTTCGCAAAGCCTCAATAAAACTTGCGGCAGAAGGGTCAACCACAACAGCAGAGGGCCTTTTGCCCTCACATAGTCTTTCAAGCTCCAAAACATATTCTGCATCAGTTTTCTGACTTCCCATATTACGTGAGTCATAATAATACTCTCTCAAGCGATACCAAACCCCATCTTTTTTCCCCCAAAACCCAAAAGAAGATGGATTCATAGTGCCGTAATCACAGGAAACCGCATATTCCTCCATTTCCCCCTCCGGAGCTCCCCGCACAAAGCTTTCATCAAAAAAGTCATACACCCTGCCCTGAGCTGCAACCCACTCACCCAAAATAAAGCGCCTGTAAAAAGCTCCGGAATACATCTTCCGATAGCGGGCAATTATCTTTCTTGACAAGGCTGGATTATCCTCAAGAGTAAAATGAAGATACAAGGCCCGCCGCTGCTTGGTCTTTTGCACCCACTCCTTATAAAACCAATGCTCAGGTCCCTCGGGATTACAGTTAAACCAAAGCTTACTGCCCGAAACCGAACAACGGGCACAGGCCTGCTCAACAAAACTTCTGGGCATAAGAGCCACCTCATCAAGCAAAACCCCCGCAAAAGTCGCCCCCTGTATAAGAGCCTGTGAGCCTTCGTCCTTTCCGCCGAAAAGATAAAAGGTGTTAGTCCTCCCCCCAAAGCTCAAGGTAAAAAGGTTTTTAGAGTGCTTTTGCTGATAGCTAAAGCCAAGGTCGCCCATAACGGGCAAAACAGTGCTTAAAACGTTTCTCCTAAGAGAGACTATGGTCTTTCCGCACATTCCGAACTGCATCCCGTCAAACTGCCGCATAGCCCAGCACAAAAACGAAATACCCATACACAGGGTCTTGCCGCTGCGCACTGCCCCATCACAGATAATAGCGTCCAAATCCGAATATATAGATGCCGGACTCCACCAAGTAAGGGCAATGGCCTGCTTTTCGGAAAAGCTTTCAAATTTCATTTTTCCCCACCGTCAAGCTTCGAGGCCAAACTATCCATAGCCGTAAAAAAGCTCTCCGCCTCGCCTCCCCCTTGAGGTGTCGGGCTTTTTTCCAACAAGCCGGAAAGCAGCTCCAAAAGCGCAATTCTGTTCAAAAGCTTCTCCTCCACCTCCCCCTTTGCCCCTCTTTTTACCTCTGAAACCATGTTCAAATCAAGGCCATCAATAAGACCAAGCTGCTCAGGCTCAAGAAAAACAAGTTTCACAGCATCATTGGATTTGGCAAAGGCAAGCTTTCTAATATGCTCTGCAACCTTAGCGCTGCTTAATTTTCCCTTCAATAAAAATCCCTCCTCACCCCTAGGGGGGCAAAAGCTTTAATGTGTACGTTCCGATACACAGTGAAAATAAATTTTAAAATTTTTATGATTTATCAAGCCTTGCCGTCTAATTCAGACATCAAACGAAATGTATGTTAGCACCTGATACTTGCGAAATATGTCAGAATGTGTCGTGCCATCAGAAGATTTGTAGAAATAGCTCAAATTTTGTCATATTATGCGGTTTTTAAAGTCTTCCTCTTTGCAGCTCCTCGTTTTCCAGAAGCAAAAACAAAAAATCCCCGTCGGAGAAAATTTTTCTCCAACGGGGATAAATATATCTTTTTGTTTTATGAGTATCATTTCAAGGCAAACTAACTTTTTATAATCTTAACACCCTGCGGCGTATCCTTAAGCTCTACACCCATAGCCTTAAGCTCATCTCGGATGCGGTCAGCCTCGGCAAAATTCTTTTCCTTGCGGGCCTTTTGCCTAGCCTCAACCAAGGCTAAAATCTCATCATCCGGCCCTTCTTCATCTTTCAAAACAGGAAGCCCCAAAACATCCGCCAGCTCATCAAAAAACTTTCCACAGGCTATTGCTATGGCTTTCGTGGGGTCAGAAGCGGGACTTACAAGAGCATTAGCCTCTCTGACAAACTCAAAAATCACCGAAACAGCATCGGCAGTATTTAAATCATCATCCATAACATCGCAAAACCTATTACGGTATTCAGGAATTGCGGCCTGCTCAAACTCCCTTTCATTTTCCTTCATTTCCCCTTCCCCGCCATTTTCGGCATAGAAGGAAAAGTTGTTTCTAGCGGTGCTCAAACGCTCAAGAGCGCTTTTCGCCTGCTCAAGAATTTCTCCCGAGTAGTTTAGGGGACTGCGGTAATGGCTCATGAGCATAAACATACGAATAGAGTCATAACCATAAACCTTTGCCGCTTCACGCACGGTAAAAAAGTTATTAAGAGACTTGCTCATTTTCTTATTATCAACACTAATAAAGCCGTTGTGCAGCCAGTAGTTAACAAACCTTTGGCCGCTGGCAGCCTCCGACTGGGCAATTTCATTTTCATGATGGGGAAAAACAAGGTCTTGCCCCCCGCAGTGAATATCAATGGTATCACCCAAATAGCGCCTGCTCATGGCACTGCATTCAATGTGCCAACCAGGTCTGCCCTCTCCCCAAGGAGAGAGCCAAAAAGGCTCACCGGCCTTTGCCGCCTTCCAAAGGGCAAAATCCATGGGGTTTTCCTTCTGCTCAGAAACATCAACCCTCGCCCCTGCCTGAAGCTCCTCAAGGGGCTGATGAGACAACTTTCCATAGTCGGGAAAGCTCTCAGTACGAAAATAAACATCCCCGCCGGATACATAGGCAGAGCCATTATCCACAAGAGTTTCAATAAGCTCTATAATTTCAGCAATATTCTCCGTAGCCTTGGGCTGAATAGTGGCAGGACGAACCCCAAGAGCTTCGGTATCTTTAATATATTCTTCTATAAATTTTTCAGAAATCTCTTGGGGACTAACATTTTCCTCATTTGCCCGTTTAATAATCTTGTCGTCCACATCGGTAAAGTTCTGAACAAAGTTCACCTCATAGCCCCGATATTCAAAATACCTGCGCAGAACATCAAACATAATAATCGGCCTTGCGTTTCCAACGTGTATATAGTTATAAACCGTAGGCCCGCAGGCATACATTTTAACTTTTCCCTCATCAATGGGGACAAACTTTTCTTTTTTCATTGTCATAGAATTAAAAAATTGCATTATAAAAATCCTTCCTATTAAACCTTAGTAAATGTTTCAAGGCCGAATAAAAATATATTTGATACGCCAAAGCAAAAACATTTCGCTAATCAGCGCCTTTTTTATCAAGCAGCGCCCTAATCTGCTCATGGAGAGAAACAAGCTCATTTGCCACAGGGTCAGTAACGCTAATCTGGTCAACATCACAGACATAGTCTACCTTTTTCCCGTCCATTTTAACAATTCGTGCAGGCACTCCCACAGCAGTGCAATTTGGCGGAATCTCCTTTAAAACAACGGCATTGGAGGCAATTCTGCAATTATCTCCCACCTTAAAGGGGCCAAGTATCTTCGCTCCGCTTCCTATCAGCACATTATTTCCAATGGTAGGATGCCTTTTTCCTGTCTCCTTACCCGTTCCACCTAAGGTCACACCCTGATAAATCAAAACATCATCGCCAATTTCCGCCGTCTCTCCAATAACCACACCCATGCCGTGGTCAATAACAAGCCGCCTGCCTATGGTTGCCGCCGGATGTATTTCAATCCCCGTTTTCTTGCGTGAGCGCTGGGAAATCCAGCGAGCCATAAACTTCATATTCCGCCTGTAAAACCAGTTTGCCCTCCTATGGGATATGCTTGCTTTAATCCCCGGATACAAGGTCAATACCTCAAAGGCCGAGCGGGCGGCAGGGTCCCTCGCCTTATAAGCATCAATGGTCTCTCTTAAATCTTTAAACATAAAAACACCTCCATAAACACAAAAAGCCTCCCACGGCAAAAACAACCGTGAGAGGCGAAAAAAGTCGCGGTTCCACTCTCATTTATCACTCACCGGCAAAAACCGGCTCGGCCTTAACGCAGCCAAACGGAAGGGCATTTCCTCCCTTCAGAACTCCAGAGCGCATTCAGGATACCTTGGTGTCAATGCCGCTTTCAGCCCATGGCGGCAATCTCTGTAACACAGGTCACATCCTGTTTTTCCCTTTCACAGTCCTTCGATATTCAGATTATAACAGCTCCAAATCAGAGCTTCCAAAAAAAGACTTAACCACTAAAACACACATATATACTTATTATATTAACATGAATAAAAAGCGGTGTCAAACAAAACCTTTTTGCAAAAAACCCTAGCGTGAAAGGTCAAGAGCAGCCCTGTTATCAACAAAATATTCAATGCCCGAATACAGGGTTGTCACAACGATTATAAACACACAAAGGCTGTTAACAGTCAGCCACGAAAAAATGGCATAAGCCTGTATAGGCAAAAACATCAGGCATATACACACCAGTGAAGATGCAGTTTTTATTTTCCCCGATATTCCAGCGGCAATAACCGTTCCATTTTCCATAGCCACAAGGCGCAAACCGGTAACGGCAAATTCACGAGTGATAACAAGCATGCAGGCCCAGCTAGACATTTGCCTATTTTCAACAAAAATCAGAAGAGCCGCCGTAACAAGAAGCTTGTCCGCCAAAGGGTCGGCAAATTTACCAAAGTCAGAAATTTGATTATAATGCCTTGCAACATATCCGTCAAGGCTGTCCGTTAAGGCGGCAATGGCAAATATGGCCAAGGCAACATAATTATGCCCTTTAAAATCCATAAGAGCCGCCGCCATGAAAAATGGAATCATCGCAATTCTCAACATAGTAATCTTGCTGGCAGTAGTCATAATAGCAGTCCTTTCAAAAACGTGTTTGATATATAAAAGGTCTTTAGTCCAAGCTTTCCTCAAACCTGCCTGCCGTACCATTCGGCACCGGAAACCTCATCGATGCAGACTTTGGCAAAGTCCCCCGAAGCACATTGACCGGAGAAAAACACAATCCCGTCAATATCCGGCGAATCTGCCCAGCTCCTTCCAAACTGAAGGCCGCTTTCATAATCATAGCCCTCACACAAAACCTGAATGGTTTTACCCACCATGGTTTCGCCCCAGTCCTCCATTATCCTAGACTGTATATCCATAACAAGCTCCTGCCGCCTATTTGCCTCATCCTCGTCACAGCGGTCATCCATTTCTGCGGCCCTTGTGCCCTCCTCGGGAGAAAAAGCAAAAACTCCCGCCCGCTCAAATTTTGCCTCACGCAAAAAATCGCAAAGCTCGGAAAACTCCGCCTCCCCCTCACTGGGAAGCCCCACAATAAGACTGGTTCGCAAAACAAGCTCGGGTATTTTCTCACGAAGCTTTTTAATAAGCAAGCGAATATCAGCGGAATCTCCCCGCCTGTTCATACGTTTTAGTATCTTGTCATTTATATGCTGGATGGGAATATCAAGATATTTAAGTATCTTTTCCTCATTGGCAATAGTCTCAATAAGCTCATCATCAATCTCGTCGGGATATAAATAGTGCAGCCGTATCCAGCAAATCCCTTCAATAGCGCAAAGCCGCCTTAAAAGCTCGGAAAGCTTACGTTTTCCGTAAATATCCCTGCCATAGCGGCTTATATCCTGAGCAATAATAATAAGCTCCCGAACTCCGGTCTTAGAAAGGGCAAGAGCTTCTTCAACAATATTCTCCATTGTCCTGCTGCGGTATTTCCCCCGTATAGACGGTATAACGCAAAAGGCACAGCGGTTATCGCATCCCTCGGCAATCCTCAAATATGCCCAGGCCGGTCCTGTGGAAACAATCCGCCCCGCCCCTGATATATCGGCATTTATATCCCCAAAAAGGGAAAGGCTTTTCCCCTCCATAGCGGCATTAACCGCTGTAACTATCTCGTCATAGCTACCCGTACCCAAAACAGCGTCAATCTCCGGAAGCTCCTTTAATATCTCATCACGGTATCTCTGGCTCAAACAGCCAGTAACAACAATTGCCTTTAGCCTGCCTTTTTTCTTCAATTCACCCATGGCGATAATGGCATCTATGGCCTCGCTCTTGGCAGATTCTATAAAACCGCAGGTATTAATAACAACACATTGAGCCTCCTCTGGCTCGGGAACAATTTCCATGCCCGCCTCACTCAGAAGATATAGCATCTGCTCACTGTTCACCAAATTTTTAGCGCAGCCCAAAGATATGAGCGCAAGCTTATATCCTGCCATAAAACCTCCCGCACCTTCAGCGCAATAATTTTAAAAATCTTTTACCTAAAAACTATCAAAGTCCCCGTTCCCGTTTGCAAGGTTTTCCTCGTGAAATCGGGAAACCGCCGCCTTAATCTCATCCCAAGAAAACCCCCTGCGGTAAAGAGCATCGGTGGCTCTTTTCATTTCCGCCCTGTCGGGGGCTTCACTTTTCAGCCTGCGGCACAAAAGATTATAAACCGTATCATCTGTTTCCGGCATTTCCAAAAGAGCCTCGTCCCAAAGCTCCTTTGGAACCTTTCTTCTGTAAAGCTCGTTTTTAATCCTGTATACCCCATAGCCTTTGGCCGCATAATGCCGCACAACCATGCAGGCATAATTTTCGTCATCAAGATAGTGGATGCTTGTAAGCCAATGAATACATTCCTCAGCGTTTTCAGGGGTTTCCCCCTTTTGAACAAGCTTATCATAAAGCTCCCCACAAGACAGGGGCCTTGCCCCAATCATCCGCAAAGCCCGCTCCTTACAGGCAAACAGCCCAGCAGCGGATAAAAGCTCTTGCTTCTCCTCATCAGACAGCTCCTTGCCGGAATAAAGGGAAAAGTCCGTAACAAGGTCTAAGCCCAGCTTTATTTCACTGTCATCGGAAAATGAAACCAAAAACCGGCCGGCGCTTATTTCTTTAAGCTCTGTAACAATCATGATACTCCCAAACCTTGCCTATCAAACCGCTTAAATCCCTCAGCCTTCAAAATCATCAGCCGAAACATCAACAGCCTTCCCCGCAGACTTCTTCGGAGTCTTTGGCATGGCCGCAAGTATTGGTGCGTTTTCAAGTATTTTATCCTCAATCTCTTTGGCAAGCTCGGGGTTTTCCTTAAGAAATCTACACACAGCATCCTTACCCTGAAGCCTAGTTTCCCCAACGGTAAACCATGAGCCGGCCTTGTCTATAATCTCCAGCTTCACGCCCATATCGAATATTTCACCTACCTTCGATATGCCCTCTCCATAAATAATATCAAATTCCGCCTCCTTAAAGGGTGGCGCAACCTTGTTTTTAATAACCTTCACCTTGGTTCGGTTTCCATACATCTCGGTGCCGCTTTTAAGAGTCTCAACCCTTCTAACATCCATGCGCACACTGGAAAAATACTTCAGTGCCCGTCCGCCGGGTGTTGTCTCTGGGCTGCCGTACATAACCCCGATTTTTTCACGAAGCTGGTTAATAAAAATAACAATGGTGCTGGTTTTTGAAATAATTCCCGCAAGCTTTCTCAAAGCCTGAGACATAAGCCTTGCCACAACACCAACGCTGGAGTCTCCCATACTTCCTTCAAGCTCACTGCGGGGAAGCAGGGCCGCCACACTGTCAACCACAACAACGTCCAGCGCCCCCGAGCGCACAAGAGCCTCGGTTATCTCAAGAGCCTGCTCACCGGTGTCCGGCTGAGAAATCAAAAGCTCATCAATATTAACCCCCAAAGCCTTAGCATAGGCCGGCTCCAGAGCATGCTCAACGTCAATAAAAGCAACCTCTCCGCCGCTTTTTTGAGCACTGGCTATAATATGCAGGGCAAGGGTGGTTTTACCCGAGGATTCAGGCCCAAAAATTTCAACAATACGCCCCCTCGGAACACCACCTATGCCCAAGGCCATGTCCAAAGACAAAGAGCCTGTGGATATGGCCTCAACATTTATGGGAATATCGTCCCCCAAACGCATAATAGCGCCCTTACCATAGTTTTTTTCAATCTGTGCAAGGGCTGTTTCCAGCGCCTTCTTTTTATCCTCGGCCTGACCGACCAAGGTTATTGGAACCTTCTTCTTTTCAGCCACTTTTTCACCTCATACTAAAGTTTTCACCGTAAAAACTTAAAACCTTCACCATCTTAAACGCTGCCGAAAACAACACGGTCAATGTCCAGCGTATCCTTAACAAAACCCACATTGGAAAGCCCCGAAGCCCGCATAAGCAAGGCCAAATCTTCGGCCTGCCCGATACCGACTTCAAACATCATCATACCGCCGGTGCGGACAGCATTTTTCCACTTTGCAAGTATGGCCCTGTAAAAATCCATACCATCCACTCCCCCGTCCAAGGCGTAAACAGGCTCAAAAACCCTTACGGAATCATCAAGCCCCGCTATGTCCTCCGTAGGTATATAAGGGGGGTTACACACCAAAAGGTCAAAGCTTCCAAGCATCATAGGCGGCGGCAAAAGGGCATCAGCCAAAATACAGCTTACTCTGGGGTTGAGCTTGTTTTTCCATACATTCTGCTTTGCCACAGCCAAGGCTTTCATGCTGTTATCAATAAGAGTCACACGGCTTCCCGAAAGCTTTTTAGCGATGGCGCAGCCCACACATCCGCTGCCTGTACAAAGGTCTAAGACCCTCGCATCCATCTTCTTGTTTTTCAAATACTCCAAAGCTGTGTCAACCAAAACCTCTGTGTCAGTTCTGGGTATCAAAACATCTCTTGTAACAGCCATGGGCAAACCATAAAATTCCCATTCCCCTGTTATATAGGCCACAGGCTCACCGTCCTGCCTGCGGGAAATCATTTCCTCGGCCTTTTCTTCCACCTCTTTCGAGGCATAAAGTCTCAAATCCCGAAGAAAAGCGTCCATGGTTTTTCCGGCGGCGTTTGCGACAATAAACCTTGCTTCAAGTCCATAAGCCGGAACATTCATCTCCTTAAGCTTTTTTCTGGAATCTATATAAATTTCATTATATGTTTTTGGCATTGCGTGAATTTGTCCTTTCGGTATTGCCGCTCACCAAATATCCACCCCCGGCTTATCAGGGATGACAAGGTTAAGCGATTCTATGGCGACTTCCAGCATGGAGTCGTCCGGCTCTGCTGTTGTAAGCCTTTGAAGGGCCTTCCCCGGTGCGGATATACCTCTGGAAAGCCAGTTGTCGTGCCTGCCCGACCAGCGTTGTATTTCATAAGAAATGCCCACCACAACAGGCAAAAGCAAAAGCCTTGCTCCCATTCTTATCCAAACATTGCTCCAGCCAACAAGAGAAAACACAAGGATGCTAATAAACATCACCACAAAAAGGAAGCTGGTTCCGCATCTGGGATGAAACCTGCTTTGTTCCCGAACATTCGGAACAGTCAGGGGCAGGCGCCTTTCATAACAGGCGATGGCCTTATGCTCCGCCCCATGATATTGAAAAACCCGCTTTAAATCCTGCATTTTAGTGCAGAAAAGCATATATAAAAGGAAGATAACAATACGAAAAGCGCCTTCGGCTATGTTATAAACAACAGTAGAATCGGAGACATGGCGAACAAGTCCTGCAAGCAAGGTTGGAAGCAGAATAAAAAGCCCCACAGAAAGGCAGATGCCAAGAAAAACCGCAAGACCTATAATAAACTTCTGAGCCTTTTCCGTACCAAACTTTTTTTCAATCCAAACATCCAACTTACTGGGCTTTTCCTGCTCCTCCTCAGGCATAAGCTCTGCGGAATAGCTAAGAGCCTTAACCCCATAAACCATAGACTCCACAAAAGTTACCCCGCCCCGTATTATAGGCAGGTTAAAAAACTTATACCTCTCCCGAAGAAACTTCGGTGTTTCAAGCTTTGTAACAAGGCCGTCCTTTGTCCTTATAACAGTTGCCTGCTTTTCAGGCCCCCGCATAAGTATGCCTTCTATAAGAGCCTGCCCCCCAATGGTGGTGCAAAAGGCTTCCTCCGAACTTTTATCTTTTTTCATTTATTCATCCTTTCAGGGAAATGGGGCAAAATCAGCCCCTTGTTATGGGCAGCTTCACAGTAACGCAAAT
>JAAYFX010000086.1 GCA_012728025.1 Clostridiales bacterium | reverse complement strand
GGGTTTCAACTCTCATGGGAGGTTCGCCGGAGAAGCCCGCTCCGTAGGCAATTTGTGTTTGGGCCTCATTAATATGCAGGCTTAGGGTTCCAAGGCGTGTGTTGGCAAAGCGCAAAAGCTCCGCCGCTTGTGACAGCTCTAGCCCAGCCTTGGCATAGGCTCCTGCAAGCTTTATAAGAAGGGCAATTCCGGAGCGCCCGCTGCGATGCTCTCTCGGTTCATGTAAGGCAGAGGCAATATCGTCGTTTGAAACAACGGATTCCACGTGAATACCTTCCATTTCAAGCAGTTCCTTTGCCATGTCGTTGTTCAGATAGTCGCCGGCAAAGTTATTATACAGCAGCAAAACACCCTTTTCCCTGCCTAAGAGCTTTCCAGCCTCGTAAATTGCATAGGCATTGGGGGCTGAATATGGCCCGCCGATTGCGGCGGCATCTGCAAGCCCCTCCCCCACATAGCCCGAAAATAAAGGGCCGTTGCCTGCGCCTCCGCTTACAATAAGGGCAAAACGCTCCGGCGTAGGGGTTTTTTTGATTAAGACCCCTGCATTTTTTTGGGTGTAGCCCACTTGCCATAAATCAGGCCGTGAGCGAACCATACCCTCAAAGCAGTCTTTTGCAAAAATGTCCAGACGGTCAGTTTTCCATATCATAGCTATCAGTTACTCTTTTGCTTCTGCATCATATCCATCACAACAGCAAGAAGAATGATAACGCCGAGAACAACCTTCTGCCAGTAGGAGTCAATGTGCATGAGGTTCATGCCATTGTTGATGATGGCAACAACGGCACAGCCCAAAATTGCCCTTGCCACAGAGCCGCTGCCCCCCAAAAGGGAGGTTCCTCCCATAACCGTTGAGGCAATGGCGAACATCTCATAGCTTTCGGCGGCCCCCGGTTGGCCGTTTTGCAGCTTTGAGGAGTTTAAAACACCGCCGACTGCTGCCATGGCACCGCAAATCATATAACAGAGAAAGATGATTTTTTGGGTGTTGATACCGCTGAGGTGGGCAACGTTTCTGTTGGAACCTGTGGCATATACATGGCGGCCAAATACAGTTTTGCTAAGTAAAATGTGCATGATTATAACGAATATAATGACCACAATGGTGATAATGGGAAGCCATCCCGTGGGCTTTGCCTCGGTTTTAAAAAGACGGGCCGAGCCAAGCCATGAGTAAATCGAAGTAAGCCCTGAAACAGAGGTGCCGCCGGAGAAAATGTAGCATAGACCTCGGGCTATTGTCAGGGAGGCCAAGGTGGCAATCATTGGAACGACCTTAAATTTTGTAACCATTAAACCGTTAAATGCACCAAAGCCTGCACCTACGGAGATGCCCACGCCAAGCTGTACTATAACCATTGTAACCAAAGACACACCTGCCGGAAGGGCCCGACAGGCCAAGGCTGTCACAACGCCTGCCAAGGCCGCAACAGAGCCAATGGAAATATCAATCCCGCCAAGAATAATAACATAGGTGATGCCTATGGTCAGCATGGCGTTGATGGCCATTTGTGTGGTCAGATTTATCAGGTTTGAGGGCTTCAAAAAAGCACTGTTGCCAATGGAAAACCCCACACTAAGCAGGACAAGGACAATAACAATTGCATTTTTCTTTGAGAAGGCGCCAATCTTTTTACCAATTCCGACCTTCATTGTTCCTTCTATCTTTTCCATGAATCCGAACTCCTTTTCATAGCGCCCGCCCCTTAGATTGTGTCTACACGAGAGCAAAATGCCTGTATTCCGGCGGATTTTCTGCCATTCTTCGTTAAATTTTCTTGCTATAAAACAATTATACCTGCGAAAATTTGTCTTGCCTGACGAAAAGTCCCCTCAAAATCCAGAGCTTTCATCTCATGTAGATACAATCTAGGCATTTGCTAGTTTAATGATGCTTTGCTCGTTGATGTCCGCACCGGTCAATTCTCCCTTTAAGTTGCCCTCGTGCATCACCAGAATGCGGTCGCTGATGCCGATAATTTCAGTCATTTCAGAAGAAATCATGATTATGCAGCCGCCTTTTGCCACAAAATCATTCATAAGTGTGTAAAATTCGGATTTTGCGTTGACGTCTATCCCACGTGTAGGCTCATCCAGAATTAAAATATCAGAGTCAGCAATCAGCCATTTGCCCAATATTGCCTTTTGCTGGTTGCCGCCGGATAAATTGCCGATTATCGTCTCTATGGAAGGGGTTTTAATCGTGAGCTTTTCTTTCATTTCTTCTGCCGCCTGCCCTTCCCAGAGCTTATTGGCAAAGCCAAACTTTTTCTTATGAAATGGAATACTGGGCAGCACAATATTATCCTTTACGCTTTTGCCCAGCATAAGACCTGTGAGCCTTCTATCCTCGGTGACCATTCCTATGCCTTGAGCAATAGCGTCTTTGGGACTTTTGAAATTTACCTGCTTGCCATGAACAAAAACCTTTCCGGAATCTTGGGCACGAGCACCAAAAATCGTTTCCATAGTCTCCGTACGCCCCGCACCGATAAGCCCATAAATTCCAAGGATTTCTCCGGCGTATGCAGAAAAACTTATATCTTTGAATTCTTTTTTTCGTGTCAAACCCTCAACACGAACCTTTTCTTCTCCCCTTGTGTGCTGCTGGCGGTTATAGTAGTCTCCGATTTCCCTTCCCACCATGCTTGCCACAAGCTCGGCCTCACTGCTGTCTTTCACCATTTGTGTCCTCACAAGACGGCCGTCCATAAGCACTGTGGCTCTGTCGCAAACTTCAAAAATTTCGGCCATACGATGGGAGATGTAAATGATTGTCACTTGGTCATCACGCAGTTTCCTAATCTGCGTAAACAGCGACGCAATTTCAAATTCTGACAGGGAGGAGGTTGGCTCGTCCATAATGACGACTCTGGCCTCTCTGTTAATAACCTTGGCGATTTCGGCCATCTGTTGCTGGGCGGCAGTTAGATTTCGGGCAACATCAGTGGCCTTGATGCTTTTGCCGACACCCATGCCATCAAGAATTCCCTGAGAAACCTCATTCATCAAGGCTCTGTCTAAAAACTTACCCTTCTTTGGTTCTGAGCCTAAAAAGATGTTTTCCGCAACGGTTAAATCCGGAGCTATACTTAATTCCTGATGAATAACGGCAATTTTTTTGGAAATTGCGTCATAGGGAGATGTGAATTTAACTTCACGCCCATCAAGAAGCACCTGTCCTTCTGACGGCGTGTAGACTCCTGACAAAATTTTAATCAAAGTAGATTTTCCCGCTCCGTTTTCCCCCAGCAGCGCATGAACCTCACCGGAGTAAAAATCTACGGTAACGTCTGTAAGCGCTTTGACCCCCGGGAAGGTTTTGGAGATATTTATAGCCTGTAATGTCGGTTTCATTGCAAACTCCTCGGTTCTTGTCAGTTCAATTTGTTTCAGGAAGTGTCTGGACGAAAGCCCAGACACTTCCTGAGTGCTTTTGTGTTATGTATAGGTCTTATTTTACTTCAGCGTTGGAGGCATCCACCAGATAAGGAGAAATAAGGATGGTGGTGGCATCAACAGTGTTTTTCAAGCAATACTGAACCATCTGCTCAGCAATGCTGTAACCAATCTGGTAGGGGTCCTGAGCAACGTCTGCAATCCAAATCTTGCCGTTTTCGGGGTCAAGGATTGCTTCGTGTGCTTCGGGGTTTGCGTCAAAGCCAATCATAACTGTTTTGGCACCGGCAGCCTTGATTGCGGCAAGAGCGCCAACACAGGCAGGGTCACCAACGGTGAAGATGGCAGCCATGTCGGGATACTGGATGAGAGCGTCGTTCATAAGGGATTCGGCTGTGGAAGCGTCGCCCTTATAGTTGCCAAGGTTTACAATTGTAAGGTTATACTCGTCTTTGTACTCGTTTACAACGCTGAACCAGCCGTCTTCACGGTCAATGCAGGACTGAGGCTCGGGATAACCGATAATTCCGATTACCGCACCATCGGTCAGGTCGTTGTCCTCAAGATACTTAATGACAGCTTCGCCGCCAACAACACCGCCCTCATAGTTATCGGTGCCTACAAAGCTTTTGATAACGTCTGTCTCGGAAGAAGTGCAGTCAAAGGCGAACATGGGGACACCTTCAGTGTCAGCTGCTTCGATGGCAGGGGTGCTGCCGGTGGGGTCATTAACGGAAAGGGAAATTGCGTCGCAGCCATCAACAACAAGGGTTTCGATGCGCTCTGAAGCAACCGCTCCGTCCAGATTGGATTCCAGAACAACCGCTTCAAAGCCAAGGTCTGCCGCTGCGGCCTTGATTCCATCCTCAATGGCAACATAGAAAGCGTGTTCACGAGAACCGAGGATAAAGCCCAGCTTCAAACCGGATGCGTCCATTTCATCCGTTTCGGGGGGAGTGATGACTTCGTTATCGGTGTCCGGTGCAGGTGTGGGGTCTGTTTCCTTAGGGCTGGAACAGCCGGCCAACGCACCAAAAACCATGATAACAGCAAGAAGCAATGCGAGATACTTTTTCATTTTTTGACCTCCTAAAATATATTGATTATCAGCCTTGGCTGTAAATCACAAATAGCCTTAAAGGTCTTACTTATTCCCTGCATCTGCTCAGTTTTACCTGATTTTTTTACCTTGTACTTTTCCGCTCATCTGTTTTCGTTTATATTTTATTTGTTTGAAACATTGTGCTTGATTGCTTTCGTTTATAATGCTAAAATAGCATTATACTTACAATGTGTCAAGATTTCTGTAAATACTCTTTTATAATTTGGTGATATTGATAGCTTTAGACTTCTGTTTTTGACCAATCCATGTAATAACTCAATCAAATTCGAAAAGGAGCGCATCAAGTATGTACGATATTATAACAGTCGGTGAAATATTAGTTGAAATTTTGGCTAAGGAAGTCGGACAAAAATTAAGTGAAGCCGGTGTGCTTCTAGGGCCATATCCCAGCGGCGCACCTGCCATCTGCATTGACCAAGCGGGCAAAATGGGCGTCCGCACGGCAATAATCGCAAAAGTTGGGAAAGATGATTTTGGCCTTTTGAATCTGCAAAGGCTCCAGAATGACGGTGTTGACACCTCCAAAGTTGTGGAAACCTCTGATAACTCAACGGGGGTTGCCTTCAACACCTATTTTCCCGACGGGAGCAGAAAATTCTTGTTTCACTTTGCCCATGCCGCCTGCGGGCAGCTGAGCATTGCGGATGTTGACGAGGAGGCAATCAAGGGCTCACGCTATCTGCACATCATGGGTTGCTCCATAACGGGAAGTCCCTCTCTGGGCGAGGCGGTTATGTATGCTGTGAAGGTTGCTGTGGCAAACGGCGTTAAAATCAGCTTTGACCCGAACATCCGCCCCGAGCTTTTGCGGGGGAAGATTATGGATTATTATCGGGAAATTATTGAGGTTACCGATGTTCTGCTTACGGGTAAAAGTGAAATGAAAATCTTGTTCGGAGAGGACAACGAAAAGGCCATAGGGGAACTTTTGGCGAAAAAGGACAGAATAATCGTCATAAAGGACGGCTCCCGAGGCACAAAACTTTACAGCAGGACAGAGGCTTTTTACGTTGGCACTTATCCGGCGACAGAGCTTGACCCCACAGGAGCGGGAGACTGCTTTGACGCAACTTTTCTGGCAATGGTTTGCATGGGGGAAAAGCTGCGAAGGGCAGTTCACTACGCCAACGCCGCAGGGGCTTTTGCAGTAAGCAAGGTTGGCCCCATGGAAGGCAACACGACAAAGGCCCAGCTTGACGAATATCTTGCCTTAGTCCCTCCGGCGGAGGAGAAAGGTCTCCCCCTTTTATAATTTCCAAACAACTTTACTTTAGAAAGTGAGCGTGTAATGATGCATCCATTGAAGGCAATTTTCAGCGGTCAGGTTCAGGGTCAGTCAGGGATTTTTTCTGTCTGCACAGCAAATCCTCTGGCTCTGCGTTCTGCCATGCTCCATGCAAAACGCCACAACTATTATATAGCCATTGAGGCCACAGCAAATCAGGTTAACCAATTCGGCGGATACACCGGCATGAAGCCCAAAGACTATGCAGCCCTGATTGAAGCCATCCGCAGGCAGGTGGGCCTTTCTAAGGAGCAGCTTGTGTTGGGAGGCGACCATTTAGGCCCTCTTACATGGCAGGACTTGCCGGAAAAGGAAGCCATGGAAAATTCTAAGGCCCTTGTCTGGGACTTTACCTTGGCGGGCTTTACAAAAATTCATTTGGACACCAGTATGCGTGTGGCGGATGACGACCAAAACGCCCCCTTGGATGTTCAAATTTGTGCAAGGCGGGGCGCAGTTTTGGCAAACTGCGTGAAAGAAGCTTATGAAACCCTGAAAAAAGATAACCCTGCCGCTGTGCGCCCTGTGCTTGTCATAGGCAGTGAGGTGCCAATCCCTGGTGGAAGTCAGGAGCATGAGGACTCTATCACACCCACAGCTCCGGAGGAATTTCTAAGGCAGTATCGCATTTTCAAGGAAGAATTTGAAAAGGCAAAGGCACCCTTTGAGGATGTGGTGGCCTTTGTTGTTCAAGCCGGAGTTGAGTTTGGAGACGATTTTGTCTTTCAATATAGCTCGGAAAATGCCGCCGCTCTTTGCGCTGCTTTGAAAGAAGCGGAGCCTTTGGTTTTTGAGGGGCATTCAACCGATTATCAGCAGGAGCAGAGTTTAAAGAACATGGTTCGGGACGGCATAGGCGTTTTGAAAGTCGGCCCCGCTTTAACCTTTGCCCTGCGTGAGTCCCTGTTTCTTTTGGAGGAATGTGAGAGTATTATTGTAAAAGACCCCGCACAGCATTCTGCTGTAAAGGCTTCAATTTTAAAAGAGATGGATGCCGACGATAAGTATTGGAAGAAATACTATCAGGGTACGAAGGACGAGGTCGAGTTTAAAAAGCTATACAGCTACTCTGACCGATGCCGCTACTATCTGCCCGTTTCTTCGGTGGCTTCCTCCATTGACCGTCTTTTGGAAAACACCGAAAATGTTCCCGTGGCGCTAATCAGCCAATATTTCCCCCGCCAGTACGAAAAGGTTGTTCGTGGAGATTTGGGGCAAGACGGCCTGTCCCTCATCCTTGACCGCATCGGCGACTGGTATGACATTTATGCCGCCGCCTGCGGAATTTTGTTGTAAGCCGGAAGGAGCATCTGGAAAATGGCCAGAGCCAGCCCCAACACGGACTTATCCACAGCACTCTGGCAGAGCTTTGCTTTCCCCTTCTTCTCCCGCCGCAAAATAAAAAAAACGGCATAGCCGGTGATAGACACCGAACTATGCCGATTTTTTTATTAGAACTTCTTGGTCGAACCCCTAAAGGAAGGGCTTTTGTAAAGACCTTTTATAAGGCTGAAAAGCTTTTTAAACAAGTCTTGGTTTTATGCTCCTATGCCTTTGATGCGGCCTTGCGTATGGCGATTTTCTCCTTGCGCTCATCAGCATATTTTGCAAAGGCTTCGTCTCTGCTGAAAAACTCAATGCTTTCAACAAAGTACTTTTTCTTTATATGTATAGCATCAAATTTGCACTTGGTGGTGCAAACACCGCAACCTATGCACTTGTTCGGGTCAACAACAACCGCACCGCAACCAAGGCAGCGAGCTGTTTCTTTCCGCATCTGCTCCTCGGTGAAGGTAAGGCGGTCGTCGAAGAAGCTCTTGGTCTTTCTCTCGTCACGAAGGGGACGCTGGCGGGGAGTGTTGTCAAATCCGGTGCCGGTGATGGCCTTTTTATCAAGACCGTCTTTATCCAAAGAGGAGAATATACGGCGGTTGCGCCCTATGGTAAGGCTCTGACCCTCCCAGACAAAGCGGTGGATGGAGATGGCGCCTTCCTTGCCGGCCGCAATTGCGTCAATGGCAAACTTCGGCCCTGTATAAACGTCGCCGCCGACGAAAACATCGGGCTGGGCTGTCTGATAGGTAAGGCTGTCTGCAAGGGCGGTGTTGCCACGCCCCAACTCAACCTTGCTGCCATCCAGCAGGCCGCCCCATTCGATGGACTGACCCACAGAGAGGAGAACATAGTCAGCCGGAACGGTGATGGTGGTGCTATCGTCATACTCCGGAGCAAATTTGCCCTCGGCGTCGAAGACGGAAACGCACTTTTTAAATTCAACACCTGTGACCTTGCCATCTTCAACGATAATTCTCTTGGGGCCCCAGCCGTTGTTGATTTCGATGCCGTCGGCCTTTGCCTCCTCCTGCTCCTCGGGCAGAGCGGGCATTTCCTTTTCACTTTCCAAGCAGTACATCTTGGTGGATTCTGTTCTGTCCATACGAACAGCGGCACGAGCCACGTCTACTGCCACGTTACCGCCGCCAATGACCACAACATTGCCAGAAATGCGAATCTTCTGGCAGAGGTTAACTTTCCGCAGGAAGTCAACACCGGAAATCACACCCTCGGCATCCTCACCTTCGATGCCAAGCTTACGCCCGCCCTGAGCGCCTATTGCAAGATAAAAGGCTTCAAAGCCCTGCTTGCGAAGCTCATCCAGTGTAACATCCTTACCAACCTCAACGCCACATTTAAATTCAACACCCAATCTGCGCAGAACTTCAATCTCCGCATTGACAACTTTTTTATCCAGCCGGAAGGAGGGGATTCCAAAAGTCATCATGCCGCCGGGCTTATCTTCCTTTTCAAAAACGGTGACCCTATAACCATCCTTTGCAAGATAATAGGCGCAGGAAAGACCGGCGGGGCCGGAGCCTATGACCGCAATGGGCTTGCCGTAATCGTGAAGCTTTTCGGGGATAAACATACCGTCCATCTTAAGCTCTTGGTCGGCAATAAATTTCTTGATTTCATCAATTGCAATAGGCTCATCAAAGCTGCCTCGGGTACATTCGTCCTCGCAGTTGTGGGGGCAGATGCGTCCGCAGATTGCCGGAAAGGGGTTTTCCTTTTTTATAAGCTCAAGAGCTTCGAGATATCTTCCCTGAGAGGCAAGTTTTATATATCCCTGAACGGCAATATGCGCCGGACAGGCGGTTTTACAGGGGGCTGTTCCGGTGGAGACAACATTTTCACGGTTATCACGATAGTCGGGGTTCCACTTTTCCGGACCCCACTCGGTATCCCTTGGCAAATCGGCAAGCTTGTGCTCAATGGGCGTTTCGGTGCAAAGCTTTTGGCCAAGTTTCAAAGCGTTGGTGGGGCAGTATTCAACGCACTGTCCGCAGGCTACGCAGGCATCTTTGTCCACCTCGGCCTCATAGTTACTGCGGGAGGCATCCGGAGTATTGAAGTATTGCGTTGCGCCCAAGGCAAGACAGGTGCCGGGCATACAGTTGCATATGGCCACAGATTTACCGGGTTGCAGGGTGGTTATCTGGTGTACACAGCCAATCTTTTCAAAATATTCAAGCTTCTCATATGCTTCGTCCTTGGTAATCTGCTTGCCTTTGCCATTTTGAATGAACATATCGGCGGCAAAGCCCAAAAACATACACATACCGGTTTCAAGGTCGGCACCGCCTTCAAGGTCACCGGCGCCTTCATTCATGTGGCGGCGAACACGGCGACACTGGCAGGGTAAAATTGCAATATGATTTTTATTCTTTTCAATATATGTACTGAGCAGGTCACTTGTCACCTGCTGTGTGTCGACAGGTATGGCCTTTTCCACGGGGATAGCCCGCATGACGCCGGCACCCATGGGGATATTGGCTATGGTATTTGCATAGCTTTTTGTGGCGTGAGCTTCAAAAGCTATGGGCACTTCGGGGTGTTCTTCACAAAACTTGTCGTTTATGAGCATAAACTCAAAGGCACCGGGGGCATAAACCAGAAGCACATAAAGCTCCATGCCGCCCTTTTCAATCCTTTGTACAACGCCAATATCCGCAAGCTCTCGAAGCACTTCCAGAACTCTTTCCTCAGGCTCACCAATGTCGTAGGCAACGGATGCCGGCAGAGCCGGAGCCAGAAGCTCCATCGCCATAAGGATTTTAATCTGCTCATCTGTCATCCACTTTTCAAAGGTCTTGTACTCTGCACAATTTTCGTTGATTTCATAATGACCATGGGCCATCTTTTCGCAGAGTTCGATTAGGTTTTGTCTTACTGCCATTTTTCTTCCTCCAATTTCCGTAAATTATATTTTTAAATTCCAAACTAAAAATGCGCTTTGTATTTAAGAACAAATAACACAGTTGTGATAATAAAAAACATATTATGACGAAAGTCTGAACATCTTATAAGGTAGAAGGCTACGGTAAAAAATCAGTGGATATTTAAAGGCAAGATGGGTAAGTAGCCACCCAGAATATTTCTATGCCCTAGGCTACTGTTTTAGGCATGGAAAGGTCATGTCTTAGTGGATATAGACATAGTATACAATAACTATAACATTGGAAATTCAAAATATCAACCAAATCTTCCATTTTATACATAATAAACAATAAACAATCAAAGAAAAATATGTAAACTTGATATTATCTGTTATTAATGATAAATTTACATTAATCGGAAAAATTTAGAAGGATGTGAAAGAATATTGTCAAGACTCATAACAAAAAGGGCACTGGCCGACAGCATGAAAAAGCTTATGCTGAAAAAACCCTTTGATAAACTTACTGTAAACGACGTTTGCATCGATGCCGATATAAGCAGAAGGAGTTTTTACCGTTATTTTCGTGATAAATATGACCTTTTAAGTTGGATATACCATGATGACTATTTTTCAAAAATAAAAATTCGTGATGACTGGGTAATCTGGGATTATATGCCTCAAATCTGCGAATATTGCTATAAAGACCGGCAGTTTTTTAAAAAGGCTGTTCAGGTGGAGGGGCAAAACTCTGCTAGAGCCTACTGGAGGGAGTTTTTGCGCCCTATTATAGAGCGGGATTTTAAGGATACCTACCTAGGCGAAAAATCTGCTGATTTTTATGTAATAAAAACCTGTGATGCCCTTTTTGATTATATGTATGAATGGATAAGCTCACCCGAAATTATGCCACCGGAGGAATTTGCCTTTTTTGTAAGGCATTCGGTGGCCCTTCACGCAAAACGCTCATGGGAAATAGCCTCGGGAATATATAAGCCGGAAAAAGCAGATTAAAAACCACCTTTAGTTCTTACAATTCCTTACTTTTGTAGCAAAATGTCACAGAAGCAAAAAAGTGTGCGCTTTCCTTTGTTTTTCTATATTGTATAATATATGAGCGATGTATTTTCGGTAAATTCATCATTATTCGACTGAAGATACCGCTTTTATTATAAGTAGGAGGAGCTTTGAATATGGCAAAAAGGGACCTTTCAGTTGACTGGAAAAAGTATTATGACGAACATCTTGTTACTATTGAGGAAGCAGCAAAGCATATAGTCCCCGGAGATGTTATTTTCTTGGGTCAGGCTACACAAGTACCCTATGCGTTTCTGGATTACCTTTATGAACACAAGGAAGAATATAGCGATGTTACCTTCTGGTACAATGTTATGAACGTTCCCAACAACATGGTTTTTGACCACGATATCAAGGGACATTTCCGTCTCCTAAACATCTACAATCTGCCTCTTGACAGAATGGGCATTGAGGCCCATACTGTTGAGCCTTTAGGTGCAGGCTACGACACTTATACAAACTGTATGCAGGAATACGGTGTTAACGGCAGTGCCCTTCAGGTTGCTCCCCCTGACGAAAACGGTTGGTGCAACGTTGGCGGCTATGGTGTTTGTACAAACGCCATCACCGAAAATATGCCTGAAATCACAAAAAAATTCGGCTTCATTGACGCCACCGGCATTTACCCCGTTCCCACCTTTGAAATTGACCACGGCAACATCCACATAACAGAGTTTGACTTTATCATAAAGAACGACACCGAAATGTTCGAGCTTCCCACCCCCCAGCCCACCGAGGTGGACGAGAAGGTTGCTTCCTTTATCCTGCCTTACCTTAAGGCCGGCGATAGGGTGCAGATAGGCTTTGGTGGTCTTGGCGAAGAAATTCTTAAAAACCTTTCCAAGCTGCCCTTCAGCATAGAGGTCTTTTCCGAGGTTTTATGCGACAGCATGATGCCCCTTGTAGAATCCGGCAAAATCACAAAGCTCCGTGCTTCCAGCCCTGGTGCCTGCACAAGAGAAACCTTCCAGTGGCTTTCAGAAAACTGCGGAAAATACGACGTTATGCTGGTTCCCAGAACCCAGTGCATTGAGCCTCTCGGCGCAATGGAGCAGGAAAACCTTGTTGCCATAAACGCCACCTTCATGGTTGACCTTCTCGGTCAGGCCTGCTCTGAAGCTCAGGGCTTAAAACCCTACACCGGCATGGGCGGCTCCATGGCCTACCTCTACGGCGCACAGCGTGTAAAAGGCGGCCGCAGCTTCCTCTGCCTGCGCTCCATCTATGTTGACAAAGATGGCGAAACCCAGTCGAACATTGTTCCTTGGCTGCCTGAAGGCTCCATTGTTTCCATGCTCAAAAACTATGTTATGTTCGTTGTTTCCGAATGGGGCATAGCAGACGTATATCTTAAGAGCTATAAAGACCGTATAAAAGCACTTATAAAGATTGCCCATCCCGATTTCCGTCCCATGCTCAAGGAAAAAATCCTTACCACTCCCCTTATTGAAGAGGCTGACTTTGAGGGCTACGATATAAACGACAGCACTCCCCCTGCCGTAAGGCAGCCCAACACCGCAATGCCTTTCAGAGACTATACCTTTACAAAGGCGGACTAATATCCTTGTAGTCTGGTATTAAAGCTTATTATCCTCTACCATAAACATACATAGCACTCTTTAAAAACCGGCAGTAAGGGCCTAAAACGCCTTTACTGTCGGTTTTATATATCCTCCTTATCGATAAGCTTGGGCTTTGCTTTCGGGTTTGCATTCTCCCCCCAAAAACCTTATAATCAGCTTGGGATGTAAAAAAGTGCCCTTATAAGGAGAACCTAAGGTGCTAAGACTTCTTGACTATTGGAAAGCCCATTTTCTTTCCCGCCGTATACTGGGCGAAAAGGGCGCTGTTCGGGTTCATGGCGGTTTTGCATGGACTGTTGTGGCTTTTGTGTTAAAGGAAATATCCCCAGATTATAAAAATGGACAGAATATTTGGTAAGGGTGCCTGTTTGGAGCTTTCTTTCCGGCAAAAGGGTGCCATGGTTTTAAAATAGGAGGTAAGTTATGGCTAAGGTTTTAGTTTTAGGCGGAGCTGGATACATTGGCTCCCATACTGTATATGAGCTTATAGATGAGGGATTTAAGGTTGCCATTATCGATAATCTTGAAACCGGCCATAGGGGGGCTATTCACCCGAAAGCTGTGTTTTATTAAGGTGACATTCGTGACGGAGACTTTTTAGACGGGGTTTTTAAAAAAGAGCGTCCCGAGGTTATAATTCACTTTGCCGCAAACTCTCAGGTTGGCGAAAGTATGACAGACCCCTTAAAATATTACGACAACAATGTGGGCGGCACCCTCTGCCTTCTCAAAGCCATGGTAAGGCACTCTGTAAAACATATTGTTTTTTCTTCCAGCGCCGCTGTTTACGGGGAACCGGAGGCTGTGCCCATTCCGGAAACCGCCCCCGCCTGCCCTACAAACTGCTATGGCGAAACAAAGCTCGCCATGGAGCGTATGTTTTACTGGGCTGAAAAAGCCCATGGCCTACGCTATGTTTCACTGCGCTATTTTAATGCCTGCGGTGCCCACGAAAAGGCCGCCATAGGCGAGGCTCATGAGCCGGAAACCCACCTTATCCCCATAGTTTTGCAGGTTCCCAACGGAAAGCGTGAATTTGTTTCGGTTTTTGGAGATGACTATGACACGCCGGACGGAAGCTGCCTGCGGGACTATATCCATGTTTATGATTTGGCAAGTGCCCATGTTTTAGCGGCAGAGCATCTTATAAAGGGCGGCAAAAGCGATATATTCAATCTCGGCAACGGAGAGGGGTTTTCTGTTAAAGAGATAATCGCCGAGTCTGAAAAGGTTGTGGGAAAAGCCATTCCCTATAAAATTGCCCCCCGACGCTCTGGAGACCCTGCCCGCCTTGTAGCCTCCAGTGAAAAGGCAAAAAGCCTTCTTGGCTGGCGGCCAAAGCAGGCGGATATAGGAAAAATCATCGCCTCAGCTTGGCGCTGGCACAAGGAGCATCCAGATGGCTATGGAAGATGAAGGGGCCTTCCTTCGCTTTTGTGAAAGCTTTGAAAAAAGTAAAATAGACTGCTCAAACTTAAAATATGCTCTAAAGGGCTATCCGCCAACAAGCGGATAGCCCTTTAGGTTTTAAAGACTTAAAGCCTTACAACGTTTTCAAGATATTCGCCTATGCTCTTTCTGATTTCATCCGGCCCCTTATAGCGGCCGTCTATGCAGTCTACGTCTAGGTTCAAGGTGGGAATTCCCCAATTTTCAAAGATATACTCAGACAAAATCTTTGTTGAGGCCCAAGTGTGCTTGCAGCCGATATGGCCGAAGAATACAGACACGTTTATGTTAAAGTTATCCATGAGATATTTTATTCTGTCGCGGTAGTAATCAACAGGTCCCGCCGCTCCATGAATCATGGGGAAGTCCATCATCTTTTTTGCAAGAATTCTTACACAGTCATCCTTATCATCCATGTTCTCGTAATAGTTTCCCCAGAAATGTCCAAGGGCGTCCATAATGCAAACAGCACCGTATTCACGCTCCAGATAGCCATAGGTTTTGGGGTCTGTCCAAAGCATATTCTGATGGAACATCATGCGGTATTTTTCCCCGTTGGGGCAGGCCGCCAGACCCATGTCTATAATCATCTGGCCGGTTTCCAACTGTTTTTCAAGGAAGTCTACCATGGCGGGGTCTGCCGCCTGACCGCTCATGCAGGCATTGGAGATACAAAGAGTGCCGGGCAGGGGACAGGGTGTATGCTTTCTAAGGTCGGCACACTTTACAAGAAGTTCGTTGGTTTTATTCGCAACTTCCATAGTCTCCTTGAATTTATCCCAGTCAAGCTTTGTGCCGGTTAATTCCTCCATAAATTCTATAAACTCCAAAGTTTGCTTTGCAAGGTAGCGAAGGCCACGTTCATCCCGCCGGAAGGGTGTGTCAATTGTGAAGGTGGGAACATTCCAAATCTTTTGCATATTTGGATAGGCTATACGAGAAGAATCGCAGGGAACTGTGGAATAGACAAAGGCATCCGGAGTTATGCCGTATTCGTCAGCCAAAAGCACCCCCAACTCTATCTTATCCAGAGCGCACATACTCTGGTTAGTATAGCGCTCGCATAGGTCTATGTATTTTGAGGCAACGGCGGTGGTTGGAGCAAGACTTAAGGGAAGTTGGTCAAGATAATAAGGCTGACAGCCAAAGGCATAGATAAGGTCAACAGGCACAGGCCCGCCAAAGGCTATAACCTTTTTCCCGTTTTTCTTAGCATCACGTATTGAACACCAAGTTGCCACCTGAAGGTCGTATATCCAGCGGGTATCCGGATTTTTTTCCAAGGCATAATCCAACTTGCTCTCTATTGTCGTACAAATAAAGTCCATGGTGCTCATCTCACCGCTTAAAACTTTTGGAGAATGGTCAATATAAGCCATTTCTAACCCTCCTTCTCTATCATTTCAACAAAGGCTTCGGCACGTACTTCAAGCTGGCCGACGTTTGCCATCTTCTGCTCACGGTCGAGATTCAAAAGGGGTATGCCCACTTCCTTCAGCTCGCCCTCAAGAAATACGTTTTCACCGCCCCAGCATTCGCAGTTTTGCATCTTCTGATACACAAGTCCATCCACCTGATATTCCTTGGCTGTATTAAGAATATACTCGTGGAGGGCATCTCGGTTATCTATCATTCTGGGACAGACCAGACGGTTTAGGTAATAATCTGCAATGGAGCCAATAATATCCGACTTGTCATATTCCATCTCGTTACCAAAGTACATTGTTCCGTGACATAGAGTATCGGCTACAAATAAGCCGCCTTTAGCCTCTATGACCTTAACCCAATTCGGGTCATCCATGGCGCTGCCTATAAGCATAAGCCTTGCCCTATAATCTGTAATGGGCTTTCTGTTAGTCACATCGGCAAGGAAGGCCCTTAAAAGCTCTATATATTCCTCAACAGGCATATTCGTCGAGGAAATCATGAGACTTAAGGCTTCTGTACCCGTTAAAACAGGGTGCTTTTCCTTTTGAAGCTCCAAAACCTTTTTCACAAGCCTTCTTGACTCGTTATACAGCTCTATGGATTCTATGAGTTTTTCGTCTGTTACTTTCTCTCCGCTTTGCTTCTCCATTTCAGATATAAGGTCAAAGAGCTCTTCCTTATAAAACTCCTTTGTAGTGGGGCTGCTTTTTCTGGGAACGCCAATTTCATAGTTAAACTGTTTTTTAGCTTCCGGCTTTTCAGAAATCCATTTCCAATTATCATAAATTCTAGCAGCCTGCATACAACCGTCAGAGCATATAAGCCCGTCTAAATCATAGCGTCCTTCGATAAAAAACTGCAATATGGATTTGGCAAAGCTGCAGCTAAAGCTTGACATCCACACTTCACCCTCGGCATAATCCTCACAGCCTGTGGCTCTGAGTCTTACAGGGAGTATGTTCGCCGCATGAAGTATTTCATGCGGTACATGGCAGCAAACAACACCCAGTGCCTTTTTCCCTTCCGCCCTCCACGCCGAGACTGATTCGCCCGGTATGCTGCAATCGAATAGTTTCCGGTAATCCAAGATTTAAGTCCCCCTTTTATAGTTTTGAGTTACCCAGCTAAGCCCTTTTTTATTTCCCTACATCTTTGCACAGGCTCCTTAAAGCTTCATATACTAGCCTACTATGTTTTTTTGTCTCTATCAAGTGTTATTTGTGCACATTCAATAAGTTTGGCTCATAAATCATAATTTATTTGTACTGTTTCTATAATTTTTATAATTATAGATTTATGCAGCTTTCAAAATAGGCTTTAAATTAGGGGCTTTTGTCGATTTGGGCCATAGCTTACAAAAGTTCTATACATTATCAACATCTTTAAGCCCCTTTTTATGTTAAAATACATATGTCTATTTTTTAAAAATCAAGCAGAGAAAGTAAAAAAGCTCATTTTTATATCTTTATGAGAGTGATAAGGGGGGCTAAAGCACTCTTGCGGGCCTATGGTCAAAATGCTATAATGTCCCCATAGGCAGTCATTACAAGTTGTTTAAATGCTATGACACAGGTCTGCAAAAGCCTACATTATGGATGTGCGGCGGTTTGCGCGGCTTCCCCGATACGAAGCTGGGCCTTGTAAGCCTTTCCGTAATTTGCAGGCATTAAAATCAATGACATGGCAGCATATATAGATGACTTTTAAAGAGGCAGGGCAGGCAAAAACACTAAAACTTTTTAAGCTATATGAAAGGAAGGCTTCACTTATGGAAAACTTCACTTATTACTCTCCAACCTACTTTGCCTTCGGCGAGGGACAGGAAAAGAAAACCGGTGAGCTTATCCGTCGTTTCGGCGGTTCTCGGGTACTTTTGCATTATGGCGGCGGCTCCATTAAGAAAAACGGTGTTTATGAGGCTGTCTGCGCAAGTCTTAACGAGGCGGGGCTTTATTTTACGGAGCTTCCAGGGGTTTTGCCAAATCCCAGAAGCGGTCTTGTCTATGAGGGTGTGGAGCTTTGTAAAAAGGAAAAGCTGGACTTTATCCTTGCTGTGGGCGGGGGCAGCGTTATAG
>JAAYFX010000324.1 GCA_012728025.1 Clostridiales bacterium | reverse complement strand
ATCTCCTGTTGTTGGAGGCTAGAGTATAATTGTGATTGTGAAGCCGATGACATACCACTTCTATAAGATGATTGTTGGGCTGTCTCCCTAATCTGCTGAAGGGGCTTTGCCATTGAAGCCATTCTCTGTTTGGCATAAGCTAAATAAGGGTCTTTCTGTGATTGTGCAACTGTTCTATTCAAATAAGCATCATAAGGGTTAGCCATTTTTACCTCCTCCCTCTGGGTCTATATTCAATTTCAATTTTCTTAATTCCTCTATAGTTGAAAAGTTCTAATTCAAAGTATTCACATATTAGTCCATTAGGGAAGTGATACCACTTATTACTGTCTATATTTAAAGCTATAGCTCCATCTGTTTCAATATATGCAAATTTCTTTATTCTTGGTGTATTTTCAAATATTGATCTAATAGTAAACAGACTATCCTGCCTCTTAAACTCAAACTCGATATTAAACCTGATTAACGATGCAAGTCCTACATAGAACCTTTTACTCTTTACTTTTAATCCAGTAGTAACTAAACTATCTGAAAGGGTCTTAACAGAAGTGTCAAAGATAACCATTCTCTTCCCATCTTCACTAACATCTGCAAAATCTAACACTCCATTAATATCTTGTTTAAAGTAAATACTCTTTTCAATATCATACATTAAAACAGAAGAGTTACCAGTTTTAGCCATTCCTATTGCCTTGTATTCAGGAAAATAAGTAACCTTATCACAATCTATATTAACCTTCCCACTTGACAGGTCTGTGAAACTCTCACCAGTTTGCTGGTATAGAGTGTTGTTACTAACAAAATAGTTTGAACTATCAACAGTTACTATACTATCTTTATTCTGTAAGATAAATGTACCTGATTCACCCGTTAAAGGTATCAAATTCGATGCTGAGGAGAGTTTATCTATTGAGAGGATATAAATACCATTTTTAGTATAAACATCTACAATGGACTCATAGGCGTCTTTAGAACCTAATCTAGGGACTATCTTAATAACCTCTCTGCCTACAACTAGTTCATTTAATGTGGGGAAGGTTAAACCTGCATTATCTGACCAACGAATAGTGCCTATTGATGTTTGTGCAGATATATCCTTAGGTTCTTCTATTGATATGTTTTTTAGGGTCTCCCCATTATAACCTATAAACCCTGTATCGAATACATTCCCTGTATTACAAATGTTTTCTATAAAAGTTTTATTAGACAAATACATACCATCATGAAAGTGAAGGTCGGAAAACATTAAAGCAGTATCTTTAGGAACATCTATTGTTGAACCATGAATATGAAATGACCTTGAGGGCACTTCTCTTGTTGTAAAAAGTCTACCCGTTGAACCTTTATAATATCTTTCCTCACCATTTCCTAAGTTTTTAATATAACAAGTTGTTTGGCTAGACTTTTTTGACACTGAACAATAAATAAAGTAATGAGAATTCTGACCACCATTAAGGCTAACATCACTAAATCCACCAGGTGAAGAGTTGTTAACTACAAAAGAGAAAACAATATTAGTCCCTACATATCTATAGTTTATCCCTACACTATCTCCATCGGCGAAATCACAAAATATAGTTGTTCTCTCACTAGATGTTGTATTTAAAACAAAATAACCATAAAAAGTATAAGAGACAGATGTGTCATTCTGTAATATTCCTGATGGTATCTTTATGGATTCTTCCCCTGTAAGAGTTATTACATTTGAAGGATAATCTGGGAATCCATAATATTTATGAACATAATTAGGGGAGGAATCAGATGAGGAGATAGTTGATATCTGTACATTATTACTCAATTCAGTAGACCCTGCACTATAAGCATTATCAAGATGGTCTCCTCCTAAAACTATAACATCCTGTTCATCTTTTATGTTGTACCTATTGTTAAACCGTTGACCTGTTTCCTCATAAAAGTTTAAAAGATTAACATTATTAAGGTTAAAGGGATACCCTGACATATAGGTCTTATGCTCTGGAGGATAAGCACACTCAGCAACAGTATCAGGATAATAGGCTAAGTATATTACTGTGTCGGTCCTAGAATAGATGATTGGAATTCTTAAATGAAAATAACTCCCCGATTCATTAGCACAAGGGATAGGAGTTATAAAATCATCCATATAAAATCTATAACCTTTATGACCCAGGGATGATAGGTCAGAAGGTAATACATCTCCTGTATTGAGTTTAATAACACAATTAATATAATTCCTACTATTATCATTAGTTATGATTATTTTAACATATCTATTATAATCAATAGGGAATGAAATATTTCCCTTCGTCCCAGTAACTAAAAGAGTTTGACCAGCTATAGTTAAAGTATCTGCTTTCATTGTTGGCAAAATATTTGTATCTACGCTACCACCACTCCCATCATTATAAGAAGCATCAACATAACTATCACCTATAGCTTGTTTTGATTTGGAATCAATAAATGTGCATCCTGTTGGAGGTAAAAATCCCTGTGTGTATTTTGCTTCACTCCTATAAATATTTACCTTACTAACATTATCCCCAAGATTACCCATCTTTATAAAGTTATTGAGAATAAATTTTTGAGATTTAGAAATAAGACTTCCACTATAATTAAATCCAGAATATACCTGTTGAGTTTTCTCATTTTCAAACCTTGTATTATTATATATTAATGGAGAAGGTCTCCCCTCTACACCAAACAAATCAACAAATGTTGTTCTATACCCAAAAAAATGCCCAGACTCTATACCTATTCCATTCTCCTGTTCTGATAGCTCCTGAAACTCTGTTATTGTTTGTTGAGGGATTATTTCTGAAATAACACTATCAACATTAACACTCCCCTCTTCGTCAATTTCAATATATCTAGCGTTGTTTCCCTCTACCCCATCAACAATAGTACATCTCATATTGGTGAGTGCTAAAGAGGGCTTTTGAGCCACTGTGATTGAAATAGCACCATAAGTACCATCACCTGTTTTAAATTGAAGGGTTGGAGTTGGAGTTTT
>JAAYFX010000085.1 GCA_012728025.1 Clostridiales bacterium | reverse complement strand
TATTTTGAATCGGCGGGAGTCATAATCACCCTGATACTTCTGGGCAAAACCCTTGAGGCCATATCTAAGGGACGAACCGGCGAGGCAATTAAAAAGCTTATGGGACTTGCCCCAAAAACCGCCACCATCATCCAAAACGGGGAAGAAAAAGAAATTCCCATTGACGAGGTTCAAATAGGCGATATTATTATAGTAAAGCCCGGAGGGAAAATCCCTGTTGACGGCTCTGTTACAGAAGGCTTCACCGCCATTGACGAATCCATGCTTACAGGTGAGAGTATGCCCGTTGACAAAAAAGCCGGTGACCCCGTTTATGCCGCTTCCATTAACACAACAGGCACCATTCGCTTCAAGGCCGAAAAAATCGGCAGCGACACAGCTTTGGCGCAGATTATAAGGCTTGTGGAAGATGCTCAAGGCTCTAAGGCCCCCATAGCCAAAATGGCGGATATAGTATCTGGATACTTTGTCCCTGTGGTATTTGCCATAGCGCTTATAGCGGGGCTGGCGTGGTATTTCGGCACCGGCGACATAGAACTTGCCCTAACCATATTCACAGCAGTCCTTGTTATAGCCTGCCCCTGTGCCTTGGGTCTTGCTACCCCCACGGCAATTATGGTGGGAACTGGCAAGGGTGCTGAAAACGGAATTTTGATAAAAGGCGGCGAAGCCCTTGAAACCGCCCATAAAATAGACACTATCATTTTTGACAAAACCGGAACCATCACCGAGGGAAAGCCTAAGGTTACAGACGTTCTCACAGTGGGCGAAATCGAAAAAGACCGGTTGCTGCAAATGAGCGCCTCAGCGGAAAAAGGCTCGGAGCATCCTCTCGGTCAGGCCATAGTTCAAGGTGCCGAGGAGCTTGGACTTAAGCTCATGGAAATGGAAGGCTTCCAGTCATTAACAGGACGGGGCATCGAGGCGAAAATAGACGGACAGGCAGTTTTGGCAGGCAACCGCAAGCTGATGGATGAGCGTGGCATTTCCTTAGATGCTCTTGAGGAAGACAGCGACAGGCTGGCAGATGAGGGCAAAACCCCTATGTATATTGCAATAGACGGTAAGCTCTCTGGCATTATAGCCGTTGCGGATGTGGTGAAGGAAAGCAGCCTTGCCGCCATAAGACAGCTTCACAAAATGGGCATTAAGGTCGCCATGATAACAGGAGACAACAAAAAAACCGCCGCCGCCATTGCAAAACAGGTGGAAATAGATTATGTTCTATCTGAGGTCTTGCCTCAGGATAAGTCAGACGAGGTAAAAAAGCTTCAGGCCGAGGGTCATAAGGTTGCCATGGTGGGCGACGGTATTAATGACGCTCCGGCGCTGGCTCAGGCAGACATAGGCATTGCCATTGGTTCCGGCACCGACGTTGCCATGGAATCTGCGGATATTGTTCTCATGCGCTCGGATTTAATGGACGTTTCCACAGCAATCTTGCTAAGTAAAAAAACCATTCGGAATATAAAGCAAAATCTATTTTGGGCCTTTGGCTACAACGTAATCGGCATACCCATAGCGGCAGGTGTCCTCTATCTTTTCGGCGGCCCTCTTTTAAACCCCATGTTTGCCGCGGCGGCCATGAGCCTAAGCTCGGTTTCCGTTCTTACAAATGCCTTGAGACTTAAAAGGTTTAAACCTGCAAAAACTGAAGAAACTAAGACCGCTTAAAGCAGTGTAAGCATTTTTAAAAGTAGAAAACAACACACATTAAAACATTAAATAATTTATTGTTAAACGGAGGAATCACTATGGAACAGGCAGTATTAAAGGTGGACGGTATGTCCTGCAATCATTGTGTAAACGCAGTTACAAAGGCAGTTAATGCCCTTGGGGGAATTGAAGATGTTTCCGTTGATTTGGGCGGCAAAACCGTTGCGGTGAAGTTTGACCCATCCAAAAGCAGCCTTGAAGCAATTAAATCCGCAATAGACGGTCAGGGTTTTGAGGTTATCGGCTAATAGAAAAAACTTAGAGCACTACACCATTGCGCAAAAAGCCCGCCGACGCTTTTTTAAAGGTGTCGGCGGATATTAATTTATCTTACAACACTTTTCATCAAAGGAGATTTTTTAGTTTATGAAGGTAAAAATAAAACAGCGTATGAGCTATGATGATGACTGCGTAATTTGCGGCGGCAATAACCCCGCCGGCATCGGAGCTGAATTTTACGAAACGGAAGATGGCAGGGTTTTGTGCGTTTTCACTGGAAAATCCATACACCGCAGCTTTCCCCATACTATGCATGGGGGCATGAGCGCCGCCATTTTGGACGATAGCATGGGGCGGACTATACAGCTTTCTAAGCCCGAGCTTTGGGGGCTTACCGTCGATATGCACATAACATATAAAAAAGCTGTTCCCTATGACGAAACCTGCTTTGCTGTTGCCGAGCTGATTGAGGAAGGAGAAAAGATTTATTCCTCAAAGGGCTATATAATTCTCCCCAACGGGGAAATTGCCGCAACTGCAGAGGGTAAGTTTTTTAAGGTGGATAATGACTATCTCTGCAAATGTATCGACGACCCGAGTTTATATCACTTAAACGAGCAGTGTCCCTATCCGGAATATATAGAGCTGCCCCAAATCGTCAGTAAAAAATCATAGCCTGTTATCCTTTGCATAAAGCTTGCTGCCTGAGCTTTTAGTCTGGAAATGGGGCCGCAGGTGCATGGTAAAATCCCCAATCATGGTCAAACTTCTCCCATCTGTAATATTATAAAGTAGTATGATAATGGGAGGATGTATAATGAACAGAAACTGCTTCAGCGGGGCTGTTTCCATGGGTGAAATATCACGCAGCTATTGCCACTGTGGAATAAAGGTTTTATCCCTTGCCTCAGGCTACCCAAAAATTTGTCTTTGCGGCAACCCATCCGCTCAGCTAAATATAAACAACCGCATTAAATCTCAGGTAAACTGTTTTATAAGCCATGGAGAAAGTGAGCTTTATTGCGAGGCTGTGGTGGGCCTTAAGGCGGCCTGCGAAAACGGCTATCCTTTTCATAGCTATGAAACTGTTTTAAATTATGAGACTGCCTATAACCAAAACTGTCACCTAAGCCTTTATCGTGACCAATACGAATTTACAGGGGGTGCCCATGGCAGCACCATAAGAGCTTCAGACACATGGAATCTCTCCACAGGAAAAAGGCTTTGCCTCTCCCAGCTTTTCAGTTGCGGCAAAGACTATAAGGCTTTTCTTATAGCTAAAATACGTGAGCAGGCAGATAAAAACATGGAACAAGACCCCAGCATTTATTTTGAGGAATACAAAACGCTTATTTGTGATAATTTCAACGAAAATAATTTTCACCTTTCACCAAGGGGGCTTTCCATATACTATCAGCAGTATGAAATTGCCCCTTACGCAACAGGCATTGTCACCTTTACCATCCCCTATCGCAAATTGGGCTGGCAGCCCTCATGCTAAGGTTTTTTATGTTTTCGTCCTAAAAAAGCCCCCGTATAGGGGGCTTTCTTAGCTTTATTTGTGCTTTTCATTTAAGGGCACATTCGGAATAATACGTTTTAAAAACTCACTATGCTTTCCCAGCCAATTTGACTGATAAGGCTTTTATAGGGAGGTATTGCCTGCCTTCTCCTTTATGCCTTTTTAGCAGGACTTTTTTTACCCGTAATTTCTTTAATGTCTATTACTATAATGCTCAGGGCTGAAATATGCTTCAAAATTTCACCTTTTTGAATTTTCGTATCCTGTGGCGCAAGAACCTCGCAGAACTTCAGAATATATCTTGCCTTTTCATCCCCATCTTCCACAAATCTTGCCCTTCCCTGTATTACAGCGCTTTTGTAATGGGTTGTAAGCTCCTTTTGATTAAGCTCGGCTTCCCCCACGATAGTAAAGCAAACCTCGGAGTTTTCTTTTAAAATATCATTCTTTTTCCCTTCATTGGCGCAGTGCAGACAGAGGACGTTTTCCTCCGGCAGAAAGACATAGTTTAGAGGTATGCCATAAGGCTCCCAGTTTTTTGAAGCAACGGAAAGAACCCCCCAGTTGCAGGATAAAATCAGCTTTTGGGTATCTTCATCTGTCATTTTTCTTCTTATCCTTCTCATATCCACATCTCTTTTCCTTCATTTTAATGTTGGCAAAAGCCAGCAATTGTCTTTATTATAATATCAGAGGGTGAAATAATCCAGAGTGTATTTTGTTTTTGCCGTTGCGTCTTTGGCAGCCCAAGGGTATACTAATGAAGAAATAGGAAACAGCTTTTCTTATTTCCCTGCCAATGTGAAAAAGCTTGTTTAAAAAATCTTTCATAAGCTTGGCATATCAAAGCAGGATAAGTTAAAGGGCCTTTTTATATAGCCTTCGCCTTAAAGATAGACAATAACAGCAAGATGGAGAAAACCCATGGAAAAATATAGCACCATTATCTGGGACATGGACGGAACTCTTCTGGACACCTTAGACGACCTTAGCGACAGCGTAAATGAAGCTCTTTTTAAGTTTTCCCAACCCCTGCGTACAAAGCAGGAAATCCGCAGCTTTGTTGGCAACGGAGTTTTGCGGCTTTTAGAGCTTTCTGTCCCTGATGGTAAGAACAACCCCTTATTTGACGACATTTTTGAATATTTTAAGCTTTGCTATGAGAAAAACCAGAGCAACAAAACAAAACCTTATGAAGGTCTGGATATTCTTTTGCCCAGACTTCTTGCCGGCGGATATAAAATGGCAATAGTCTCAAACAAAATTGACCCTGCGGTAAAAGATTTGGCAAATCTTCATTTTCCCAGACTTATGCAGGCCGCCATCGGTGAGCAGGCGGGCATGAAAAGAAAGCCCGCTGACGATATGGTAAATGAAGCCCTGCGCCTTTTGGGTTCTTCAAAGCAGGAGGCGATTTACATTGGAGATACCGAGGTGGACATTGAAACGGCGAAAAATTCAAGGTTAGACTTTGTCTGTGTTTCTTGGGGCTTTCGTGATAGGAAGCAGCTTGAGGATGCCGGAGCGGAGAAAATCTTCGACAGAGCAGAGGAGCTTTTGGAGTTTTTTAAGGTCTGATTACTCAATATTACCCAATATGAAAAGTACCCCAGAGTAGAATAAAATCCTGCTCTAGGGTACTTATTTTTTCGCTCCATGCTATTTTGCAAGCTGCCTTCCAAGCTCTTTGCACTGCTCTAAGCCTTCGGCATCGGGAGTCTCGTTTATAATAAGCCCCTCGTCGTTTACAACATTTATTCCCCCTTCAAGGCAACGCTCATGCCATTCACGCATCCATTGGCCATCTCCCCAGCCATAGGAGCCAAAAATGGCAATTTCCTTCCCGCCAAGGACAGTCTCCACCGATGTGAACATTGGTTCAAACTCCTCTTCCTCCAGAACTTCAACCCCCATGGAAGGGCAGCCGAAGGCTATCCTTTCAAAATCTTCCACCATGTCGGCAGTAAATTCATCGGATGTAAATATTTCTGTCTGGGCGCCTTCTTCCCTTGCCCCTTCTTCAACGGCTTTTGCCATAGCCTCTGTATTGCCTGTTGCGCTCCAATATACTATTGCAATCCTTTTCATAGTAAAATTCCTTCCTTTTATTTATACGATAAGGGTTTTAAACCGAAGCAAAAGCCTGTAAATAAGCTCTCCCGTTTAAGCTTCACTGTATATTTTTCCGCTATTTTTATATTTTATTAGTCTTTATGGCAAAAACAAGCGGCTTCATAGCATTAAACCCCATAAATAAAATTAGTTAGAAAATCCTAATAGGAAGTTCTAACTAAAAAGTATTGTTCTATTTTCCGCAAAGCTACTTAACAAAAATGCTGCCCTAACAAAGCTTTATCATTCAGGATTGCCGAGCCTTTTTATCACATCTGTAAAATACTTTGGAAGCTCTGACTCTAACTCCATGGGAAGCTGGGTTTTCGGATGAATAAATTTAAGGCTTTTGGAATGAAGGCACTGGCCGGTTATCCCCTTTTCAGGACGCTTTCTCCCATAGGTCAAGTCCCCCAAAACAGGGTGACCTATATAGGCCATATGCACTCTTATCTGGTGAGTCCTGCCGGTTTCAAGCCTGCATCGAACGTGACAAAAGCCCTTATATCTTGATATTAGCTCATAGTGGGTAACGGCAGGTCTTGAGTTTTTTTCTGTTACCGCCATCTTTTTGCGGTCAGCGGGGCTGCGGCCTATGGGTTTGTCTATGCTGCCTGAATCCTCCCTGAAACTTCCGTAAACCACAGCCTCGTAGACCCGAGAAAGACTGCGGTCTGCAAGCTGGGCAGAAAGATATTTGTGGGCATAGTCATTTTTTGCAGCTATTATAAGCCCCGAGGTGTCTTTGTCGATACGATGGACTATCCCCGGTCGGTTTTCCCCTCCAATTGTGGAAAGGTTTTCCCTGCAATGGTATAACAAGGCGTTTACCAAGGTGCCCCTTGTGTGTCCCGCTGCGGGATGCACCACCATGCCCCGAGGCTTGTTTATAACAATAAGTTCCTCATCCTCATAAACAATATCCAACGGTATATCCTCGGGCAAAACCGTCTCGTCCTCCGGCTGTGAAATCCTTGCCGTAAAAACCTCTCCCTCGGTGACCTTGTGGTTCTTTTTCACGGTCGCAGAGTTTAAAGTAACAGCCCCCTGCTCAATAAGTCTTACAGCCTGTGAGCGGCTTAAGTCCTCTATTTCCATAGCAAGAAGAGCGTCGATACGCTCTCCGCTCTTCTTGGCTATTATCGTATAGGTTTTTGTCATCAGTCTTTAAACTCCGCTATAATGTCCTCTAAGTTAAAGTCCGCATCGCCTTTTTTCGGGGAGGCCGCAGGCTTTGACCCTAGAGCATCAGCTGCAAATGAGGTCTGGGAAGATGGCGGCTGTTTGCCCAAAGATTTTTCCGCCGCACTTTCAGCTTCAAGGCTAAAATCCCTAGGAGCAGGAGCTTCTGGACGCTTTGCCACCTTTGGAGCTGGCTGGGGCCTTGTTCCGCCGCTTTCGGCTTCGGGTATGTTCCAAGCCGAAAAGCTCTCGTCAATGTCGGAAGGGACTGCCTTTTCCTTAGTCAGCTTTTCATGCTCGATGGCCTGAAGACCTTCCACAACGGGCTTTTGAAGCTGGGTAAGGTAGTCCACCCCCTGCTTTGGCCGCTCCGTTGCCCTTGGAAGGGGTCTGGATGGTTCTGTCGGCTGCTCTTTTTCCTCTTCCTTGTGGAGTATAAGGAAAAGGCAGAAAATCACACCAAAAACCGAAATGAAAATATCCGCCACGTTGAATACGGCAAACTCCATAAACTGAAGCTTAAACATATCCACCACATAGCCATTTACAAGGCGGTCAATAAAGTTGCCTAAGCCCCCCGCTAAAATAAAGACAAGGGACCAACGGCCAAGCCCTGCCTTTACTATGTTTTTTGAAAGAACATAGATGATGGCAGCGGCGGCAAGCACCGTTAGAACTATGAAAAACCAGCGCCCGTTTTCAATTATGCCGAAGGCTGCCCCCGTATTATGGACATTTACAAGCTCGACAACTCCGGATATGAAGGGCACAGCGTCCCCTTGAGGTGCAATATTTAAAATAGTCCAGTATTTAACAGCTTGGTCGGCAATGAGGACAAGAACCACAACAATGGCGTATAGCATGGAAGGCGCCTCCTGAAATATGTTTAACATCCGCCTGCTTATGATTTTTGAGCAGGCGGTATTTTTATCTTACGAAAGAACCGAAACGCAGCGTGAGCAAAGCTCGGGATGCTCGGTGCTTTCCCCAACAGTGTGGCTGTGGGTCCAGCAGCGAACGCATTTTGGCGCTGTGCAAGGGGCAATCTTCACTGTGACACCGTCAAAGCTCTCGCCCCTATTCCCCTCGCCCTTACCATATACGACATTTACCTCGGAGACAATGAAAATCGTGGAAAGAGGCATATCGGAAATCTTCCCAAAGCGCTCTTTTGCTTCCTCGTCCAAATAAAGGGTGACCGAAGCTTCAAGGGGTTTTCCTATGGTTTTGTCGGCACGGGCAAGCTCCAAGGCCTTGTTCACATCATCCCGCAGGGCGGAAACCAAGTTCCAGCGCTGAGTTTTTTCCTCATCAAAAAACCTATCGGCTTTGGCGGCAGGCATATCGCAGAGCATAATGTGGCTTTCGGTTTCGTTTTTTCCGTGGGGCATAGAAAGCCAGATTTCATTTGAGGTGAAGGCCAAAATCGGCGCAATAAGCCGCACCATGGTATTTAAAATTTCATATATGGCGCTTTGGGCGGAAAGCCGCAGCTTACCCTCACTTTTTTCGCAGTACAGCCTGTCTTTAATTATATCCAGATAAAAGCTTGACATATCAACCACGCAGAATTTATGCAC
>JAAYFX010000084.1 GCA_012728025.1 Clostridiales bacterium | reverse complement strand
CTTCCCGAGGTTGAAAGCTACGAAACCACAGACGACGGGGAAAGCCCCCTTGCCCATATGCACGACTGGGTCAACACAAGCTGCCCCTCCTGCGGCGGGCCTGCAAAAAGGGAAACAGACACCATGCCCCAATGGGCAGGCTCCAGCTGGTATTACCTGCGCTATATGGACCCTCACAATCCCGAGGCTCTTGCGGGAGCCGAAGCCATGAAATACTGGCATCAGGTGGACTGGTATAACGGTGGTGGAGCACACCACTTTGCACCTTTTATACAGCCGCTTTTGGCATAAGTTCCTTTATGACATCGGTGTTGTTCCTACCAAAGAGCCTTACCATAAACGCACAAGCCACGGTATGATACTTGGCGAGGGCGGGGATAAGATGTCAAAATCCCGAGGCAATGTTGTTAACCCCAACGACATTATAGACGAGTTTGGTGCAGACACCCTGCGTCTTTACATCATGTTCATAGGGGACTTTGAAAAGGCCGCCCCTTGGAACGCAACCGCCGTTAAAGGCTGCAAGCGTTTTTTAGACAGGGTTTGGAATTTGGCCGAAGTTCCCCTTACGGGAGACTCCTATTCCGAGAAAAATGAGGCAGAAATTCACAGAACCATTAAAAAAGTTGGCGAAGACATTGAAAACCTTAAGTTTAACACTGCAATAGCAAGCCTTATGTCCCTTGTGAACACCTTTTATGACAACAAGCCCTCGAGAGGAGATATAAAGGCTCTGCTCGTGCTGCTTTCTCCCTTTGCTCCCCATATTGCCGACGAGCTTTGGCAATTGCAGGGCTTTAAGGGTATGGCAAATACCCAAGATTGGCCGGAATATGACGAGGCCAAAACTTTGGATGCAGAAAAGGAAATAGCTGTGCAGGTTGGCGGTAAGCTTAAAACAACAGTTATCATCCCCCTTGACGCACCAGATGAGCAGGTTGTGGAAATTGCCTGTAATGACGAAAAAATTGCAAAGCTTTTAGAGGGCATGGAGATTGTTAAAACCATAGTGGTTAAAAACAAGCTCATCAACCTTATTTTAAAGCCTGTAAAGTAAAATGTTACTTAGAAACGAAGGGCGGAAAAACACTGCTCTTCGTTTCTAATCTAAGTTTATCTTTACATTTATATGCATTTTTGCGCTATGGTTTTTACAAAAAAAGAATAAATTACACAAAGCTGTCAATAATACCTTAGAAATATTTGGTATGGACTTGACAAAGCAAATCTAATCTGCTATACTTCGGTTGTATTCAGATTGATCAGTTCGACTCATGCTGCTAAGCAAGTCACTTTGATGGTTTGCTTCGCCGGTGTGAGTTTTTTTGTTATATCGGATATGAAAATTTTTTTGGAGGTACTACAAATGCAGCAGGGCACAGTAAAATGGTTCAATTCGGAAAAGGGCTTCGGCTTCATCTCTAACGCTGAGGGCGGCGACGATGTTTTCGTTCACTTCTCAGCTATTGCCGGTGATGGCTTCAAGACCCTCAACGAAGGTCAGGCAGTCAGCTACGACGTAGAGCCGGACCCCAAGAGTTCGGGTAAGTTCCGCGCCGTAAACGTGACTCCCCTATAAACTTAACCATCATAAGCTGAAAAAGCTGCTGCGAAAAATCTTTCGCAGCAGCTTTTTTGTTTATTTTATCAGAAATACGCATATAAGCTTTTGTCAAACGGCTTATAGGTAAAGCTATACCAGAAAAGCGCTACGGAAAACGGCTTCCAAAGCGCTTTAATTTTTATGCTTCATATATGTGGGCCTGTCTATGAAAAGATTTCCCGAGGAATACGGCAGGGCTATTTTATGCTGTCTATATATCGGCAGGCGGAGAGGGCTGCAACAGAGCCGTCGGCGCAGGCGGTGGTAAGCTGACGGACGTTTTTGCTGCGGCAATCTCCAGCAACAAAGATGCCCGAAGTTTTTGTTGTGCAATCCTCGCCGGAATCGGCATAGCCATGAGCATCAAGGCTTATAAGCTGCTCAAAAATCCGGTTTTCCGGAATTAGACCCACAGCCACGAAAAGCCCTTGACAGGAAACTTCATGGGTTTTACCATCAGAAACAGTTTCCAGCACAAGCCCTGCAAGTTCACTGTCTTTCTTTATAAAGTCTTTTATAACTGTTCCCATCATAGCACGGACATTGGAGCGGCGGAGCAGTGGAGTAAGCAGACTTTCCTCCCCTGTAAAATGGTCGAGGTTTTGTATAAGTATTAGCTCTTGGCAGGTGTCTGCAAGCAAGGTAGCCTCCTGTAAGGCAGAGTTGCCCCCGCCGACAACGGCAACGGTTTGACCGCTGAAAAAGTCCCCGTCACATACGGCGCAAAAGCTTATGCCATGGCCCACAAGCTCTTCCTCACCGGAAATTCCCAGCATACGGTGACGAACGCCGCTTGCGATTATAAGAGACAGGGCCTCATAATTGCCCCCCTCTTCGGTTATAACACGCTTTATCCTGCCCTCGTCATGAGCGGCTATAACAGTTTCAAGCTCCACATCCGCACCTTGTTCCATAACCTGCTCAAGGAGCTTATCGGCAAACTCGCTGCCGCTTATGCTCATGGAGGCAGGGTAGTTTTCTATACGGGGGGAGTGAGAAATCTGACCGCCGAAGCCATCTTTTTCAATTATAAGAACAGTTTTTCCGTTGCGGCGGGCGTAAAGGGCGGCTGTCATACCGGCGGGACCGCCGCCTATTATTATAATATCGTACATATGTATCTCTCTTTCAGAAATTTCAAGATTATTAAGAGGGTCGGATGCGGTGTTCCGACCCCCTTTAAAATTTTGATTTACCTTAGTTGCCTGCCGCTGCAATAAGCTCACGACGGGTGTTTATAAACTTTTTAATTTCAGGAACTCCATAGAACCTTTCGGAAACCTCGCCGTCTGTGACAACAAGGGTGGGTGCGCCTTTTATGCCAAAGCTTTTTGAAAGCTCCATGTGCTCATCGGCAATAAATTTTTCATAGGGCTGGCCGGACTTTTCCAAAAGGGACTCGGCAACTCGGCAGTTAGGGCAGGTTATACGGGTGAAAAGGAGAAGCTTACCCTCCTGAACCTCTATGTTGGTTTTATCCCTTGGTATTGATTTTACAGAATCCCTGTCGGAAACTGTCTGTTTTGGCTCTTGATTTTCAGGGGTGTATAGTCTGCGTTCTTTAAACTCCTGAGTCTTACCTTCGTTCCAGTTTTGCACAGGTCTGTAATATCCGGTTATGCGGCTGTAAACCTCGGCGGTTTCACCACATTCGGGGCAGAGCTTTTGCTCACCCTCCAGATAACCATGATTTTTGCAGACTGAATAGGTGGGGGAAATGGTGTAATAGGGAAGATGGTGATTTTCTGCAATTTTGCGAACTAAACTTGCCGCCGATTTCCAACTTGGCAGCTTCTCGCCGAGAAAGGCGTGGAAAACTGTACCGCTGGTGTATAAGGTTTGCAGTCCGTCCTGAATGGAAAGGGCCTCGAAAATATCGTCGGTGTAGCTAACGGGCAGATGGGAGCTGTTTGTGTAATAGGGGGTGCCGCCGTCTTCACAGGCTGTTATTATGTCAGGATAGCGGGCGATGTCATGCTTTGCAAGACGATAGGTTGTGGATTCGGCAGGGGTTGCTTCAAGGTTAAAGAGAGCGCCATACTTTTCCTGATAGTCAGAGAGTTTTTCACGCATATGGTTCAAGACCTCTTTGGCAAAATCCTGTGCCTCAGCGTGTGAAAGGTCACAGCCTAGCCATTTTGCATTTAAGCAAGCCTCGTTCATTCCGATAAGGCCGATGGTTGAAAAGTGATTATCAAAGGTGCCAAGATAGCGGCGGGTATAGGGGTAAAGCCCTTCGTTTAAAAGCTTTGTTATGACGGTGCGCTTTGTGTCTAAAGAACGGGCGGCAACATCCATCATATGGTCAAGACGCTTGTAGAAGCTGGCCTTGTCCGCAGAGTTATAGGCAATGCGGGGAAGGTTTATTGTTACAACGCCGATAGAGCCGGTACTCTCGCCGCTGCCGAAGAAACCGCCGGATTTTTTCCGAAGCTCCCGCAGGTCGAGACGCAGGCGGCAGCACATAGAGCGCACATCGGAAGGCTCCATATCGGAGTTTATATAGTTTGAGAAATAAGGAGTGCCGTATTTGGCGGTCATTTCAAAGAGAAGCTTGTTATTTTCTGTTTCCGACCAGTCAAAGTCACGGGTGATGGAATAAGTGGGGATGGGATACTGGAAGCCACGGCCGTTAGCATCGCCCTCAATCATAATTTCGATGAAAGCCTTATTGACCATATCCATTTCTTTTTTGCAATCCCTATAAAAGAAATCCATTTCCTTGCCGCCAACTATGCAGGGAAGGTCGGCAAGGTCGGGTGGAACCGTCCAGTCTAAGGTGATGTTTGAAAAGGGGGCCTGAGTGCCCCAGCGGGAGGGAGTGTTTACCCCGTAGACAAAGGACTGGATACACTGCTTTACCTCTTTGTAAGATAAATCGTCCACCTTGACAAAGGGGGCAAGATAGGTGTCAAATGAAGAAAATGCCTGAGCGCCTGCCCATTCGTTTTGCATGATGCCAAGGAAATTGACCATCTGGTTGCAAAGGGTTGATAGATGACTTGCTGGAGATGAGGTTATCTTTCCGGAGATGCCGCCAAGACCCTCCTCAATAAGCTGCTTTAAGCTCCAGCCGGCGCAATAGCCTGTGAGCATGGAAAGGTCATGCAGGTGCATATCGGCGTTGCGGTGAGAGTCGGAGACTTCTTCGTCATATATTTCAGAAAGCCAATAGTTTGCCGTTATGGCGCCGGAGTTTGAAAGAATAAGTCCGCCAACGGAATAGGTGACTGTGGAG
>JAAYFX010000314.1 GCA_012728025.1 Clostridiales bacterium | reverse complement strand
GATTTATTTAGAGGTAATTTGATTTGTATTGTCGTAATGGTTTTAGCCATTGCGAGCACCTTGTCTACGCTCAATCCGATATTGGCAACCTTTAATGTTCGCTCTAACTCCTTATATACTTTTAAGGCTACAAAGCAAATACAAACATGTGCTTCGATCCTTCGTCTGGTAAAATGAAACATGGGTCGTATTTCAATCTTAGATTTGGCTATGCGAAACGCCCGTTCTACATTCCATAAATTATGATAAGCCGCATACACCTGATCCGTTGGTATTGTTGTGTTGGTTAGGTAGCCTTTCAACCCGTCCCAAGCCGCATCTTGGGCTATCTTCTCATAATTGATTTCAACATTTACCCCTGAAGTGATATTCAAGAACTTATTATACCCTCGTTTATTTATTTGTGCCTTGGTCAAAGAGCCCTTGTGGTATGCTTTTTCTAATCGACGAACACCTTTGTCTCTATTGTAGGCATCCTTCTTTGCTCTGTCATCGGTATAACCAATCAACAAACGTCTGCCGTGTCCTTTATCTATCTCAAACATCCGGCGATCTTCTTTGGAGTGAGAAAGAATCTCTTGTTGTACCGCTTTCTTTTCAGCCTTTATCTTTGCTCCAATGATATATTTGTACCCTAAACGCTCCAACTCCTCTATGTTGTCATTATTCATCAATCCCGAATCGGCCACAAGAATGAATTCTTCCAGTTCGTATTCTTTCACAAACATCTCTACAACAGGTAACATTGTATGCCCTTCATACTTGTTACCTTCGTGGATGCAATAGGCTAACGGGTAGCCATCCAAGCTAACTAAAAGACCGAGTATGATTTGTGGATTGCTGTGTTTACCTTCTTTTGAGAATCCGGTCTTACGCAGTTCATCTTCCCGATCGGTCTCAAAATAAAGTGTTGTAACATCGTAGAACATAACACCTATAAATCCTCCGAGTATCTTACGGGTATGCTCAACGCTAATATGTTGTACCAGTTGATGCTGATTATCGCCAAGCTTATCAAGATAGCGGTATATTCTAGACAAATCTATATCTTCATCGAAGTGGTTCTTTAGGTATTCTACGGTTGCCGCCTTGCTGGCAGGATAAGAGAGGCGGGAGAGAACCAGCTTACGCAATACCTCATCTTGGATATCATTAAAACCGATTCGATCAAAAACTCGATTTAAGATTAAGTCTGTTCCATTGATCAATACATTACTCACTTGGGAAAGAACTCGTTCTACTTCGGCTATTTCTCCTTGCTTCTGTTCAGATTCTTCTCCGAACAAATCAAGGGCAGGCTGAGATATAGATTGTTGCTTACGAATCCAGTCACGACCTTGTTCAATAAGGCATTTTATCTCTGATGGATCAGAGCTAATACCAATAGTGAGATGTTCCTTATAAATCCCTTTGTGTTTGGAAGCAACTACTACACTTGTACTACCTGAGCGATTCTTTTTCTTCTTTACAAACATAGTCAAATATAACAATTTTAAACTTGCGTACCCCAAAATAGGGTACGCGAAACATGTATGTCGCTATATATGTGGTAGTTACAAAATAGAGGAAAAGAGGGTGACGAAGTCAGGAAAAAGTACTTTTCAAGTGAAATCTTAAGAAGTACTTTTTTATGCCATTGCTTATAACTGATACAATTCTTGGATCTCTTCAGCCCAAATACTTTCGTTGGGTGTTTCAAGGATGAGAGGAATTTCGTCAAATCGATTATCGTGCATCAACAGCTTAAATGTTGTCATACCCATCACCCCTTTGCCCAAACTATCGTGCCGATCAACATGTGTAGAT
>JAAYFX010000083.1 GCA_012728025.1 Clostridiales bacterium | reverse complement strand
TCTACGGCATCAAAGCGGCAAACAAGCCGGCAGGTGCCGCATTTTATACATAATTCACTGTCAATCAGATGTGGGAGCTTTTTCTCGCCGCTTATGGCGGCAACGGGACATTTCTGAACACAGGCTCCGCAGCCCCGACACTTGTCTGCATTTATACGATAGCTGCAAAGGTCAAGACAGATGTGAGCCGGACAGGTTTTGTCTATTATATGAGCCTCATACTCGTCCCTGAAATACCTAAGAGTTGTTAAAACAGGGTTTGGCGCTGTTTGCCCCAAGCCGCACATGGAAGTAAGCTTTACTGTTCTTGCAAGGGTTTCAAGGTCGTCCAAGTCCGAAGGCTCTCCTTGCCCCGAGGTTATTTTTATAAGAAGCTCCAGCATACGCTTTGTTCCGTTTCGGCAAGGCAGACAGTGGCCGCAGCTCTCGTCCTGAACAAACTCCATGAAATAGCGGGCTGTGTCAACAAGGCAGGTATCCTCGTCCATTACTATAAGACCGCCCGAGCCTATGATGGCACCGGCTGCTGCAAGGCTTTCATAGTCAACAGAGGTGTCCAGATGTTGTGAGGTAAGACAGCCGCCGGAGGGGCCGCCGGACTGGACGGCCTTAAAGGCCTTTTCATCTTTAATGCCGCCGCCAATTTTATAAATAATATCCCGAAGGGTGGTTCCCATGGGGATTTCTATGATGCCGGAGTTTTTAATGTCTCCCGCCAAGGCAAAGACCTTTGTTCCAAGGCTTTTGCCAACGCCATAGGAGGAAAACCAGTCTGCACCATTTAAAATGATGGCGGGAACGTTTGCTAGAGTTTCCACGTTGTTTATTATGGTGGGGCAGCCCCAAAGACCTTTTTGGAAGGGGAAGGGGGGCTTTTGCCGAGGCTCACCTCTTTGACCTTCTATGGAGTTTATAAGAGCTGTTTCCTCGCCGCAGACAAAGGCTCCTGCGCCTATGCGGATTTCAATGTCAAAGTCAAAGCCTGAGGAGAGGATGTTTTTCCCCAAAAGCCCCACGGAGCGGGCAGTATCTATGGCCTCGCTCAGCCGCTCTATGGCAAGGGGATATTCGGCCCGCACATAGACATAGCCCGTATCGGCTCCTATAATATAGCCGCCGATGGTCAGGGCTTCGACTATGTTGTAAGGGTCACCCTCAAGGATGCTCCTGTCCATAAAAGCACCGGGGTCGCCCTCGTCGGCGTTGCAGATTATGTATTTCTGCTCCCCCTGCTGCCTCATTCCTGACTGCCACTTTACCCCAAGGGGAAAGCCCGCTCCGCCCCTGCCACGCAGGCCGGAGTCTATAAGCTGCTGTGTGGTTTCTTCCCTTCCCAGCTCGTGTAAGACCTTGGAAAGGGCAAAGTAACCATCATGGCCTATGTAATCTTCAATTGAAGAAAAATCAACCTTTCCGCAGTTTCGCAGGGCAATTTTAACTTGGTCGGAGAAAAAGCCAATGTCCTTCATATATGGCTGATAGGCTCCTGTCTCCTCGTCAAAATAGCAAAACTCCTCAACAATGCGGCCCCCTATAAGATGCCTGTCCACTATCATTTTAACTTTTTCGGGAGTAAGCTTACCGTAAAAAACGCCCTCCGGCTCAACTACCATACAGGGACCTTGAGCGCATAGGCCGATGCAGCCTGTAAGCACCATGGAAACCTCTGAGGCAAGACCCCGCAGGGCCATGGCTTTTTTCATGGCATTTACAATATCCGCACAGTGGGAGGAGGTGCAACCGCCTC
>JAAYFX010000082.1 GCA_012728025.1 Clostridiales bacterium | reverse complement strand
TTGTGTATGTGCTTTCTGTGTATAGCTGTTGTAACAAGGCAGCCATAGGGTGCCAGCATGAAACGTCCAAGCTCTGTATAGATGGCCACATCGCCCATACCTGCGGGAGTAAGTATCTGGCTGTATACCTTCCGAACTCTCTCGCCTATGTCCATGATGTCTGCCGGCTGCTGGTCCTCACGATAAGGTATGCCAATGCCTCCGGAGAGATTTATAAAGCTTATTTTAATGTCCAGCTCGTTTTTAAGCTCCACCGCAAGGCGGAAAAGCACCGCAGCTAGGGAGGGATAATAGTCGTTCGTTACGGTGTTGCTGGCAAGGAAGGCGTGGATTCCGAATTCCTTAACGCCCTTTTCCTTCAAAAGGCGGAAGGCCTGAAACATCTGGGGTTTTGTAAGCCCGTATTTAGCGTCACCGGGAGTATCCATAATGGTGTTGCAAATCTCGAAATTACCCCCCGGATTATAACGGCAGCAAACCTTTTCAGGGATGTGACCTATGGCCTTTTCCAAATAGTCTATATGGGTAATATCGTCAAGGTTTATTATGGCGCCAAGCTTGTCGGCCAGAACAAAATCCTCCACGGGAGTATCGTTTGAGGAGAACATAATCTCCTCCCCTGTTATTCCGCATTTTTCGCAAAGCATAAGCTCTGTAAGGGATGAGCAGTCCATCCCGCAGCCTTCCTCGCTGAGTATTTTCATAATGGTGGGGTTGGGAGTGGCCTTAACAGCGAAATATTCTTTGAAGCCCTTATTCCACGAAAAGGCCTTGTAAAGCTTTCGAGCATTTTCCCGTATTCCCTTTTCATCGTAAAGGTGGTAAGGTGTAGGAAATTCTTTTGAAAACTCTTGCAGCTGTTCAAGCGATACAAACGGCTTTTTCATCTTTATGACTCCTTTGTTCTTTTAATTAATGTATTAATGTAGTGCTGACCGTGCAATTAAATATAACAGATAGCCTACTATTTTGCAATACCTTTATAACATTGTGACAAAGGGTCGTTACAATATAACATTTATGGCTGCTGTAAGAGCCGCTTACCAGTCATTATGTCATAAAAAATATAGGGAAAGCCGTCCAGTATGGACGGCTTTCTTTTTTGTGCTTGATATTTACTTAGGCTGCTTTGCTGGTGTGCATGAAGAAGAAGTAGCCCAGAGGTGTGTGATACATACCTTCAATATCGTCAGCCAGCATATAACGCTGGGTATAGAAGTAGATGGGAGCAAGAGCATGGTCCTCACCAATGATGAGGTCTTCTGCAATGTGCATCTGCTTCATACGCTCTGCTGGGTCGGCAGTTGCCTTGGCGGCATCGATGGCAGCGTCAAACTCTGCTCTTGAATACTGGGCGTCGTTATTTCCGCCGTCTGTGTACCACATATCAAGGAAGGAAATGGGGTCGTTATAGTCTGCAATCCAGCCGTGGCGGGCAATCTGATAGTCCCCGACCTTACGGCTCTGAAGAAATACTGCCCATTCCTGATTGTTGAGGCTTACTTCAACGCCAAGCTGGGTCTTCCACATATCCTGAAGAGCCTCACCTATGGCTCTATGGTCATCGTTGGTGTTGTAAAGATATTCAACAGCGGGGAAGCCTTCGCCGTTGGGATAACCTGCCTCGGCAAGAAGCTCACGGGCTCTTTCACAGTTTGCTTCATAGTCTTCAGCGGCAACAGAATAATACTCGCCGCCCACTGTGCGGAAGTCATCTCCCTCAACACCTGCGGCATCATAAACACCGGAGGGAACAAAGCCGGATGCGGGAAGCTCGCCGGTCTGCTTAACCTTTTCAACTATGTAGTTGCGGTCGATTACAAGGGAGAAGGCCTCACGAACACGAGCATCGTCAAAGGGAGCCTTTTCAACTTGGAAGCAGGTAAAATAGGTTCCGATATAGTCAACAATGTTAAGCTCGTCGCTGGCAAGAAGTCTTTCCACCTCGTCAGTGGGAACTTCGTCTATGAACTGGAGTGTTCCGCTCTGGAAAGCGGTATAGATGGAGTTTGCATCGTCCATAAGCTGGAAGGTAATAGAGTCAGGGCCAAGGGTTTCTACTTCATAGTAGTTTTCGTTCTGGATGCCCTTAATGTAGGAGTTGTGAACCCACTCGTTTAAAACATAGGGTCCGTTAGAAATATAAGTGGAAGGGTCAAAAGTCCACTGGTCACCGGCGGCCTCGATAACATCCTGACGTACGGGGAAGGTTGCAGGAAATGCACAGATTTCCTCAAAATAGGGACAGTCATATGATAGTTCTATAACAAGGGTCGTTTCGTCGGGGGCAGAAATTCCAAGGGTTGTGGGGTCAGCCTCTCCGCTTGCAACCTCATCATAGCCCTTAAGCATATCTATCATATAGGTGTAGTCAGCAGCGGTTTCGGGAGTTGCAAGACGCTGCCATGTGTATACGAAGTCGTCGGCGGTAACAGGCTGTCCGTCGCTCCACTTTGCGCCATCACGCATTTTATAGGTGTAGGTAACGGTTTCGTCGTCGTTGACAGTCTTGTCAGTCATCTCTGCCTGACCGGGGGCGAGTATAGCGTTGCCTTCGCCGTCGTCAACCCATTTTGTGATTCCTTCAAAGAAGTGATGAACCATGATTGCTCCATCAACAGAGGTGTTGAGAGCGGGGTCAATGGTTTCCGGCTCGGACGCAATGCATACGGCCAAATCAAAATCACCTGTGGCGGTCTGTTCGGGGGTGGGAGTTGTATCGGTAACATCCTCCGTGTCTTCGACCTCGGGAGCTTTGGGTGCGCAAGCTGCCATAGCGCCAAACAGCATAACAGCGCACAGGAGCAAGGCAAGAATTCTCTTGGTACTCATTATTTTACCTCCAAAGTTATATTAATGCCGCACCTTCTAAAGGGCAACATACATAAACCGAATAATATATCGGTTTATTTTATAAGAATAGCATAATTTATGCTATATGTAAAGCAATTGTTACATGGTTATTAATAATTTGTGTGTTCATAGAATTACTTGCAGGAGCAGACCTATATTCCCATTTCATCTTTAGCCTATCTATTTATATTCCAACATTTGTGTGAAACTTATAACTTTTAACTTATATTTTTTCTATAATTGCTTTATTATGAAAATTTATTAAAATGATACAAATACAAATAAATATATATTGACAAAGGAGGTTAGTTAGATTAAACTAGCCTTAGAGTTAGGCAAGGCTAACTACCCTATTACCAAACGTTTCTGACTACATATTATACATATAAAAGGATAAGGAGGAAATATTATGCCTCTTAGTATGGCCAAAACCGGCGAAACGGTTACAATACGCAAGATTACAGGCAAGGCCGAGGTTCGTCAGCACCTTGCCGAGCTGGGCTTTCTGGTTGACACAACAATAACGGTAGTTACAGAAATTGCCGGAAACCTGATTCTTCAGGTAAAGGGCAGCCGTATTGCCATTGATAAAACTATGGCAAATAGAATTTTTATATGAGGAAGTGGGAAAATGAGAACTTTGAAAGACGTGAAGGTGGGAGATTCCGCAACAGTCGTTAAGCTTCATGGCACAGGCCCCATTAAGCGCCGCATAATGGACATGGGCATTACGAAGGGCGCTTCGGTGCTTGTTCGCAAGGTTGCCCCTTTAGGTGACCCTATGGAGCTTAATGTAAGAGGCTATGAGCTGTCTATCCGCCGTGCGGATGCGGAAATGATTGAGGTAGAATAGAAAAATCTCGATTATCCCTAATTTACTTTTTATTTAGCAGGAGGAAAACAAATGGATGTTAAGATTGCCTTAGCCGGCAACCCGAACAGCGGTAAGACCACCTTGTTCAATGACCTTACCGGCTCAAACCAGTATGTGGGAAACTGGCCGGGTGTTACTGTGGAAAAAAAGGAGGGCAAGCTTAAGGGGCGGAAAAATGTTGTTATTCAGGACTTGCCGGGTATATATTCCCTGTCTCCCTATACCCTTGAAGAGGTTGTCGCCAGAAATTACTTAGTTAATGAAAAGCCCGATGCAATAATCAATATCGTTGACGGCACTAACATAGAAAGAAACCTTTATCTTACAACTCAGCTTATAGAACTGGGCATTCCCGTTGTCGTGGCTATAAACATGATGGACCTTGTGCGTAAAAACGGTGATAAAATCGATACAAAAAAGCTTGGTGCGGCTATGGGCTGCGAGGTTGTTGAGATAAGCGCCCTTAAAGGTGAAGGCAGTTTCATACTTGTCGATAAGGCCATAGAGATTGCAAAGGCCGGAGACCAAGACGAGCATCCCCATGTTTTCACAGGCAGTGTTGAGCATGCTCTTGCCCATATAGAGGAATCCGTATCCCATATGGTGGACGAGTATATGCTCCGCTGGACAGCTATAAAGCTTTTTGAGCGTGACGAGAAGGTTATGGAGCATCTTAAGCTTGATTCTGAGCTTATTGAGCATCTTGATGAGCATATAAAAGACTGCGAAAGGGAGCTTGATGATGATGCCGAAAGCATTATAACAAACCAGCGTTATGCCTACATCAGTAAACTTGTGGGCAGTGCGGTGAAGAAAAAGGCCCCCCAGCACAGTCTTTCAACCTCAGATAAAATTGACCGTATTGTCACAAACCGCTTTCTGGCTTTGCCGATTTTTGCGGCAATCATGTTCCTTGTATACTATATCTCCATAGGTTCCATAGGTGATTTCGTCACTGAATGGACTGAAGAAACCCTCTTTGGCGAGCTGATTATGGGTAACCTCACTGTTTTTATGGAAGGTTTGGGAATTGCCCCTTGGCTTATCGGCCTTGTGGTTGAAGGAATTATCGGCGGCGTGGGAGCTGTGCTAAGCTTTGTTCCCCAACTGCTCATTTTGTTCCTGCTCCTATCCGTTCTTGAAGACATTGGCTATATGGCTCGTGTTGCCTTTATTATGGACCGTGTTTTCCGCAAGTTCGGCCTTTCGGGCAAAAGCTTCATCCCCATGCTTGTTTCCTCCGGTTGCGCCGTCCCTGGAATTATGGCTACAAGAACAATCGAAAATCAGCGTGACCGCAGAATGACCATAATGACCACAGCCTTTATCCCTTGCAGCGCTAAAATGCCCATTATCGCAATGTTTGCCGGAGCCTTATTCGGCGGCAGCGCCCTTGTTGCTGTCTCCGCCTATTTCATAGGTGTAGCTTCCATTGTCATTTCCGGCATTATCCTTAAAAAGACCAAGGCTTTTGCGGGCGACCCCGCACCCTTTGTTATGGAGCTTCCCGCCTACCATACTCCAGCCCTCACAAACGTTCTTCGCTCCACTTGGGAGCGTGGATGGAGCTTCATAAAGCGCGCGGGAACCCTTATCCTTGCAGCATCAATCGTGCTTTGGTTCCTTCAGGCTTTCGGTTTCAGTAATGGCGTATTTGGCATGGTTGAAGATAATAACGACAGTCTCATTGCCGCCATAGGCAATGCTGTGGCCTTTATCTTTGCTCCTTTGGGCTTTGGCCATTGGCAGGGCGCTGTCGCCACCTTCTTAGGTCTTATCGCAAAGGAAGCCGTTGTCTCCACCTTTGGAGTCCTCTATGGGGTTGCCGAAGTTTCCGAGGCAGGAGAAGAAATCTGGTCCCTGCTTGTGGCTGATTTTACACCCCTTAAGGCATACAGCTTTATGGTGTTTAACCTTCTCTGCGCACCCTGCTTTGCCGCCATGGGCGCCATTAAGCGTGAGATGAACAACGCAAAGTGGACATGGTTTGCCATAGGTTATATGTGTGGATTTGCCTATGCCATATCCCTTCTTGTCTACCAGTTCGGTCTGCTGTTTACCGGCGGCGGCTTCACAGTTGGAACAGCCTTTGCGGTGGCCGTCCTTGTCGGTCTTGTCTATATGCTGGTTCGTAAAAACAAATACACAGACGAGAGACTTACGGTAAAGGTTTAAAGTTTTTGAAAATAGTTTAAGTAAGGAGGCATCTTTATGAACATACCGACAATTATAGGCTCACTTATCATACTGACGGTTTTCGTAGCCATTGTAATTACCGGCATCCGCAGAAAGATTAAAAATAAGGGCGGCTGCTCCGGCGGCTGCAGCGGATGCCCCTCCTCAAGCTCTTGCTCGCACAAATAAGCTTTTGATTTTAAGTTAAGCAAATAAATTTAATACGTGTTATAAAGAAATACCGCTGAAATCAAAGATTTCAGCGGTATTTCTTTAACTTGATAGATAACCTAAATTCTTCTCGGGCTTATGCTGTCAATTAAAAGGGCAAGGGAGGCGCACATATCCAAGGTCACGCCAAACCATAAAGGTGCAAATCCAAAGGCGGCAAGAGCGGCAATGGTAAGCTTTACAGCGGCTCCGGCAGAAATGAGAATTAAAACCCTGCGCCTTGCCCCAAAGGCTGATTTTGCCGCATCTGCAATGGTTTCAAGATTTGACCTCATGAAAGTGACATCTGAATTCCCCAAACTGCCTTCATGGGCAAGACCGTTTACAGAAAGCGTCAGGTCTGCCCCGTCAGATAAATTAAACTCAGCAGGAAAAGCTGTAACGTAGGCAAGGGTACTTTTCGAATCAATCCTCGCCTTCATTTCCTTAATCCTGCGAAGCCTGTCCTCGGGCTTGCATTCGGCAACGTATTCTTCTATTCCAATACCGCCGGCAACCACAGAGTCTCTTTCACGACTGTCGCCGGAAATCATGGCAATTCGCTCTACCCCTGCGGCTTTAAGCTTTTCCATAACCGGAGGAGCGCTGGGATTTAAGTGTTCGTTTAGTATAATGCGTCCGGCATAAATGCCATTTACAGACATATGTGCGGCATAGCCTTCTTCACTAAACTTTGGTAGGGAAACCCTGTTTTCTGAAAGAAAAAGTTCGTTTCCGAGGAGTATATTTATGCCCTCCACAGAGACGGACACTCCCCTGCCCTTGTATTCAACAAAGTCCTGAATAAGCTCCGGCGAAAGCTCTTCTCCATAGGCCGCTTTTATGGCTATTGCCACAGGGTCATCTGCTCCAGCTTGGGCATGGGCTGCAACCTTAAGGAAGGTGGCAGGGTCCATCTTATCGGTTTTTATATCCGAAACTATGAAATCTTTTTGGGTAAGGGTTCCCTTTTTCTCGAAAACCACTGAGTTAAGGCGGGACATTTTTTCAAGGGACTTAGCGGTGCTGTAAACAATGCCCTGCCGTCTTGCCGCCGCCATGGAGGCATAATAGGCAAAGGGTACGGAAAGTATTATTGCCCCCGGAGAAGCAATTGCGATAATGGTTATCCCCCTCCATAGCCCCTCGGCAAAGCCCAAGTCTGTTAATACAGGAATAAGAGCCGTAATTATAATGGCAAGGGCCACAGTTGAAAGAGCAAAATAGTTGGATATTTTCCTAAGGCGCTCCTCGGTTTGTGTCAGCACTTCGCTTCCATTTTTGAGGGTTTCGGACATTTGCTCGGCGAGACTGTCTTTAGCGGCCGCCAAGGGCTTTAAGCTTGCCTGCCCATCAAGGCATTTTGCACCGGCAGGTATGAAATCCCCTGCCTTAAGGCTTACAGATGCCCTGTCCCCCGTTATAAAGCTAAGGTCTGCCGTGCATATGCCTTTTTCTATGATGCTGTCAAAGGCGGCGGTATCCCCTTCGGAAAATTCCCTTATTTCTTCCGAAAATTCTTCTTCAGGGAAAAAATCAAATTCTTCCGACAGGGCACCTCGTATTCTTAAAGCGGCATAGTCTCTGGCCTCAAAACCGAGACGCAAAAGCATAAGAGCAACAACAGCTTCAACTCCCCTGCCTAAGCAAAAGGAGATTATTGCCGCTGTTATAAGGGGCAGAGCCTCGCTGGAAAAATACTGCTCTTTTGTGTCCTCTATCGCCCTTATTACAATATCGTATCCGATTATGGCGGCGGCGATTATAAGAAGTGCCACAGCCCCCATATCAGGCATTGAGACAAGCACTGCCACAAGTAAAAGGATAAGGCTTGCCACAAACCTGATTATAAGGGTAAACTTTGGCAGAAAGTCAAACTTAAGTGATTCCTTTTCCCCTTCTTCCGGAGGAGTTTTCTTTGCGGATTTGCCATAATGAGCAAGAAGCTCTTTAAAGTTATTATTATTTTTTTCTTCGGCAGTCTTTCCGTCGGCAGGTTTTTTTATAAGAGCCGACAGGGTTTGACCAAGTTTCATTTTTTACCTCCAAGACGTTTTGCTGTTTGAAGGGGAAAGGCTATTGATAAAGCTTATGCCTTGCCGTCGCTTCCAAGGACATTGATTATCTTGTTTTTAACAAGTTCACGGATGTTGTCTCTTGCGGGGCTGAGATATTTGCGTGGGTCAAAGGCGCTCGGATTTTCCGCCATTGTCTGACGTATTCCCGCTGTCATAGCAAGGCGCAGGTCAGAGTCGATATTTATTTTGCAAACGGCACTGCGGGCCGCTTCACGAAGCATTTCCTCAGGAACACCTATGGCATCCTTAAGGTCACCGCCGTTTTCGTTTATAATATCCACATACTTGGGGATAACAGAGGAAGCTCCATGCAGGACTATGGGGAAACCCGGAAGTCTTTCTTCGATTTCTTCGAGTATATCAAAGCGTAGCTGAGGTTTTGTGCCGGGCTTGAACTTGAAAGCGCCATGGCTTGTGCCGATGGCAATTGCAAGAGAGTCACAACCGGTGCGGGCGACAAATTCCTCCACATCCTCCGGACGGGTATATGAGCTGTCCGCCTCACTGACGTTAACGTCATCTTCAATGCCCGCAAGCCTTCCAAGCTCTGCTTCGACAACCACACCACGGGCATGAGCATAGTCAACAACCTGCTTCGTCAATGCAATGTTGTCCTCAAAGCTTTTGCTTGAGGCATCTATCATAACGGAGGAAAAGCCGCCGTCAATGCAGGATTTGCAAATCTCGAAGCTATCTCCATGGTCCAGATGTACGCAAATTGGAAGCCCTGTGTCCTCTACGGCAGCTTCAATAAGCTTCATAAGATAAATATGCTTTGCATATTTTCGCGCCCCAGCGGAAACCTGAAGGATGAGGGGCGAGCGAACTTCTGCCGCTGCCTCTGTTATACCTTGTATTATTTCCATATTATTGACATTAAAAGCCCCAATTGCATATTTACCCTCATAAGCTTTTTTGAACATCTCGGTTGAAGTTACTACCGGCATAATGTCACACTCCTTGGTTTTTTTAAAATTTGGCGCTTATTGCATCATTTTTTCGCCTATACTTTATTTTACTCTAAAATTATGGTATCATCAAGTGAAACTGGTCTATTTTTAAATTTTTTACTATTTTGTGGACGGAGGAACGATATAATGGAAAAAAACCTGAAGGGTTCATGTATAATCGGTCAGTCAGGCGGCCCCACTGCCGTTATAAACGCCAGTGCGTACGGAGTTATCCGAACAGCGTTGGATAGCGGCTGTATAAGTCGGGTCTATGGTGCGGCTCATGGCATAAAGGGAGTTTTGGATGATAGGCTTTATATAATGGACGAGGAGGACCCAAACGAGCTGGAGCTTTTAAAAAACACCCCCTCCTCCGAGCTTGGCTCTGTGCGCTATAAAATAGCTGACCCTGATAAGGATGACAGCGACTATAAGCGTATTCTTGAAATATTTAAAAAATACGATGTGCGCTACTTTTTCTACAACGGCGGAAACGACTCTATGGATAC
>JAAYFX010000081.1 GCA_012728025.1 Clostridiales bacterium | reverse complement strand
CGCAGGCGCAATTCCAACCGTTTGCAACGGCAGGAGCCACAGGGGCGGCAGCGGCAGTGCCTTGAGCTTGCTGCTGTTGCTGGCCCATGGCGTAAAGGTTTTGGGTGTTCATTCCGCCGGCCTGACCTGCCATGTTCATACCCATAAAGCCCATAACAGGCCCTGCGCCCTCGTTTTTTGCAGCATCCTGCATGGCCGTTGCCTGAGCGCCCACAAGGTGAGCGGCGGCCATAGTCGGGTCACGGAAGGCAGCATTTCTTTGAAGCTCTTTTATCATCTTCTCATCTTCCTCGGAAGCATTAACCGAGGATACGCCGAAGGACACGATGGCAAGGCCGCGCAGCTCTCGCCATTTTTGGGATAAAATTTCGTTTAGGGCATTGGACAGTTCCATAGTGTGCCCAGGAAGAGCGCTGTAACGGATGCCCATTTCAGATATTTTAGCAAAAGCGGGCTGAAGAGCCGTTAAAAGCTCTGTTTTAAGCTGGCTGTCAATATTGTCTCTTAAATAGTCTCCCGAAGCGTTGCCGGAAACATTTGTGTAAAATAAAAGCGGGTCGACTATTTTATAGGAATACTCACCAAAACAACGGATGGCAATATCCACATCAAGGCCAATATTTCTGTCCACCACACGGAAGGGTACGGGACTTGAGGTTCCGTATTTGTTTCCGATAAGCTCCTTGGTGTTAAAATAATATACCCGCTGGTCCTTTGCGGTGTCTCCCCCGAAGGTGAAACGCTTTCCTATGGTTTTAAAGGTGTCAACCACAGACTTGCCGAAACTGCCGGCAAAAATGCTTGGCTCTGTGGAATTGTCATATACGAATTCTCCCGGCTCGGCGCAAAACTCCACAACCTTGCCCTGCTCGACTATCATCATACACTGACCGTCGTTAACGGCAATTATTGAGCCGTTGGAGATGATATTGTCTTCCCCCTTGGTGTTCGAGCTGCGTCCCGAGGAGCGCTTCTCCCCTTTTCGCATAAGTACATTCTGATTTAATGATTCGCAATAAAAGTATTCTCTCCATTGGTCAGCAAGAACTCCGGAAAGGGCGCCTGCGCCCGCTTTTAAAAGACCCACAGCAAAATCTCCTTCCAATTTGTGATTTTATTATAATTTTAAAATTAATCCTTAGTTGGTAAATAAGGAATGATACGGGAGGCAAAGTGGAACCAAAAATCTCATACTGTATATTATTGCCTCCGTTATTTTTTGAGCATCTCCATATATATGGCTTTGCGTTTATAATAGCAGAATAATCTTTATTTGTCATTAGAATAATCAAATTCTCTAAAAATATAGAGCCATATAAAAACAAAACTCGCAGTTAAAGCGTCTAGCTTAAATGTAAAAAACTTGCTATACTGAAATTATGTGTTACTTAAGCATATTAAGAAGTTTTTTCGGAGGAGTTTATGGATAATATAATTCTTATAGGTATGCCGGCCACAGGCAAAAGCACTGTCGGCGTTGTGCTTGCAAAGCTTATAGGCTATGATTTTATAGATGTAGATATACTTATTTCAAAGGAGCAAGGCAGACCTCTAAGCCGCATAATAGCCGAGGAGGGCTATGAACGGTTCATAGAAATTGAGGGAAAGGTCGGAGCGGGTTTAAGATGTGAAAAAACAGTTGTAGCCACAGGGGGAAGCATGGTTTTTTCGGAAGCCGCCATGAAAAACCTTTCCTCATTGGGCAAACTTGTCTGGATAGACAGTCCTTTGGCAGAGCTTGAAAAAAGGGTTTCCGGCAGTCTTGAAGATAGGGGCGTGGCTGCTCCGGAGAATATGACTATGGGCCAAATTTTTGATTTGCGCCGTCCATTATACGAAAAATATGCTGATATAAAAATAGACGGAAGGGGCAATGCCGAAACTGTGGTTTCACTTATAAGGGAAAGGCTCAGTATATAAAGCTTTGGGCTTAAAAGCCCTGTAAAACTAAGGCTTGGTGTAAACATTTTGAAAATTATATGCCTTAATATATAAGCAAAAAAGCTTGTAATTGATTGATATTAGGGTAATGGCATCAATTTCCATAATAAAAAATTATTAATTTGGTGAAATGCCAACTATGATTTCAAACCCTTTTGGCCT